>JAUMWZ010000080.1 GCA_030529405.1 Bacteroides sp.
TTACCCACATTAGCCCTATTGTTAGTACTTGGAGTAACATATCTATTCTGACTTCCGTCTTTAACCTCCCATACTGGAGCACCATCTTCTACTCTACCAAAAGATTGATTAGCTTTTATTGTGTTGGGTACTAACTTCAATCCTTCACCTACCATCTTACCACCAGAGTCGTGAATCTCTATCCACATAGTTCTGTCGTTGTAAAGTTTGATGTTAGTATGGAATGTTCCTTTGCTAGGTTCTCCATCTGCCCAAAACAAAACATGCTGTCTTGGTTTAATAATTGTATGCACATCACCCTTAGGAATAACATAGGTCGTTTCCCCTATGCCCTCAGTTTTTACCCAAATTCTGTAAGATGCGATATCAACACTACCGAATGAGTTGTTGAATATCTCTATCCAAGCGGAATGCACTCCATAGTCGTCTTGATAATTATCTACATTATCAATAAGAACCTCGTTAATACAAAGCTTAGCCTTTTCTTGGTGTTCTTTACAAGAATAAAGAAACAAGAAAAGAGATGCAGATAGTAATATTCCTAATCTTTTTATATTCATAGTAATATATATTTAATTATAGTGGAATATTACCATGCTTTTTAGCAGGATTAGTTAATCTCTTTGTTTGTAATTGTTGTAATGCCCTGATAACACGGAAGCGTGTATTTCTTGGTTCAATAACATCATCAATATAGCCATACTTAGCCGCGTTGTAAGGATTAGCGAACAACTTAGTATATTCAGCTTCTTTCTGTGCCAAGAATTCTGCTGGATTTTCTTGTTCTTTAGCCTCACGAGCATACAACACCTCAACTGCCCCAGCACCTCCCATAACTGCAATTTCAGCAGTAGGCCATGCGTAGTTCACATCTCCTCTTAGTTGCTTACAACTCATCACAATGTGCGAGCCACCGTAAGATTTACGAAGTGTAACTGTAACCTTTGGAACTGTTGCTTCTCCATAAGCATAAAGCAATTTAGCTCCATGTAGAATCACACCATTGTATTCTTGTCCTGTACCTGGTAAGAATCCTGGAACATCTACAAGAGAAACGATAGGTATATTAAACGCGTCGCAGAAACGAACAAAGCGTGCTCCTTTTCTTGATGCGTTGCTATCTAGAACACCAGCTAAGAATTTTGGTTGATTTGCTACTATACCAACTGATTGTCCGTTGAAACGTGCAAATCCTATAATTATATTCTTCGCATAGTCTTTTTGTACTTCAAGGAATTCGCCATTATCCACTATTGCTCCGATAACCTCATACATATCATAAGGTTTGTTAGCACTATCAGGAATGATATCGTTAAGAGCATCTTCCACTCTATCTATTGGGTCGTTGCAAACTTCATGTGGTGCTTCTTCCATGTTGTTTTGAGGAATGTAGCTCAAGAGCTTTCTTATCAAAGCAAGTGCTTCTTCCTCTGTTTTTGCAGTGAAGTGAGTTACTCCAGATTTTGATGAGTGTACGCTTGCTCCACCTAGGTCTTCTTGGGTCACATCTTCTCCAGTTACTGTTTTAACCACTTTAGGTCCTGTAAGGAACATATATGATGTACCTTCCATCATCAAAGTGAAGTCAGTAAGTGCAGGAGAATATACGGCTCCACCTGCACATGGTCCGAAGATACCTGATATTTGTGGGATAACTCCAGATGCTAAGATGTTACGTTGAAATATCTCTGCATATCCGGCAAGTGCGTTAATACCTTCTTGAATACGTGCACCACCTGAGTCGTTCATACCAATGCAAGGTGCTCCCATCTTCATTGCTTGGTCCATAATCTTACATATCTTCAAAGACATTGTTTCTGACAATGACCCTGCCGATACTGTAAAGTCTTGTGCAAACACATACACCAATCTACCGTCTATTGTTCCACATCCTGTAACAACGCCATCACCTGGATAGTGTTTCTTCTCCATTCCGAAGTTCGTACATCTGTGTTCAACGAACATATCCATTTCTTCAAAACTGCCTTCGTCTAGCAACATTGCAATTCTTTCTCTTGCTGTAAACTTACCTTTTTCATGTTGTTTAGCGATAGCTTTCTCACCTCCCCCTAGTCTTGCAACGGAACGGCGTTCAATAAGTTCTTTGATTTTATCTAACTGATTGCTCATATCTATTTTCTTTATTAAAAATTTACTCTACTAATGTTCACAAAGCTCTGTTAGTACTCCTTGTGTTGATTTTGGATGTAAGAATGCAATATTCAAACCTTCTGCTCCTTTACGTGGTGCTTTGTCTATAAGTCTAACACCTTTTTCTTCTGCCTCAGCAAGCGCATTAGCTACACCATCTTCGACAGCAAAAGCTATGTGATGTATTCCTACGCCTTTGTTTTCTATAAACTTAGCGATAGTACTCTCTGGGCATGTAGGTTCAAGAAGTTCTATTTTAGTATTGCCAACCTTGAAAAAAGCTGTTCTGACTTTTTGGTCTTCAACTGTTTCAATGTTGTAACATTTCATTCCTAAAATCTCCTCATAATAAGGAAGAGATTCTTCAATGCTATTAACAGCAATACCTAAATGTTCAATGTGAGAAATCTTCATAACATTGTAATTTAATTGATTTATAAATTCTCTTCGTACAAAAATAAAGTAATCGCAAAGGAAACTAATTATTAGTTAATAATGAAATTTTTATCCAATTAGTTATTCATTTCTTGAAGAAAAACTCACTTTGGCACAAAACTACCATATTAACTGCGCTTGAAAAAATAACATCAAATAAGAAATAGACTGTATACAGTTTGCAAGTAAAGTATATATAATCAAGATGATAACTGTATATGGTTTAGAAAAGATATATATATAGCACGGTGTAGCTATGTTTTTGAGTAAATAATGGGATATTGCTTGCTAGATTAGACAAGTTGTTTGTTAGCAAATGAAAAATTCATAAACAAAAAGTCAAACAATAGGTATCTACATTGAAAGACAAGACATATAGAACGAAGAACAAATATGTTTCAAGAGAAACAATAATACACACTTAATATTTAACTAGCATAAATAAAAACGTCTCACTGCATATTATTAAAGCAATGAGACGTTTATTAGTAAATTATATAAGTATAAACTTACACGTGTTTCTCTGCATGATAAGACGAACGAACTAATGGCGCACTTTCCACCACTTCAAAGCCTTTTGCTAGTCCTATATTCTTATACTCTGCAAACTGCTCTGGAGTGATGTATTCTCTTACAGGATAATGTTTGTGCGATGGTTGAAGATACTGTCCAATGGTTAGTACCTTACAGCCAACAGCAACCAAATCGTCCATTAGTTGTTCCACTTCTTCAGGTGTTTCGCCAAGACCTACCATGATTCCACTCTTTGACTTTATTCCTCGTGATGCTATGTGTGCTATCACAGAAAGGCTTGTGTCATACTTAGCAGCACTTCTCACTAATGGAGTCAATCTTCTAACAGTTTCCATGTTATGAGATATTATGTCAGGTTTAGCGTCTATCACCAAATCAATCAATTCTCGCTTTCCTTGAAAATCGGGAATAAGCACCTCGGTAGTTGTATTAGGATTTAGGCTCTTAATCTGCTTTATTGTTTCTGCCCAGTGCTTTGCTCCCAAGTCTGGCAAATCATCTCTGTCCACCGAAGTAATAACAGCGTGATCCAGTTTCATCAGAGAAATAGACTTAGCTACATTATTAGGTTCTTCCAAATTCAGTGGCAAAGGCTTGCCTGTCTTAGTATTGCAAAACTTACAACTTCGTGTACATATATCGCCTGCAATCATAAACGTAGCCGTACCTCTACCCCAACACTCGCCCATATTAGGACATCTACCGCTACTGCATATAGTGTGTAGACAGTGATTATCTACTATGCGCTTTGTTTCTGTATATCTAAGGTTAGCACCAATGTTTATCTTTAGCCACTCGGGCTTTCTAACTCTTTTCTCCATTACAAGTTATTATTGAAGAAATTAGTTAAACGAGTGTAAAGATGTAGTCTTGTGTTTCCTCCGTAGATACCGTGATTTCTGTTTGTATAAACCTGCATATCAAACTGTTTGTTTAGTTGCACCAATCTCTCAGCATACTCCAAACAGTTTTGGAAGTGTACATTATCGTCGGCTGTGCCATGAACAAGTAGCAAGCTACCACTTAAATTCTTTGCTCTTGTAAATGCAGAAGTAGCTTTGTATCCTTCAGGGTTTTCTTGTGGAGTACGCATAAAACGCTCTGTATATATAGTGTCATAGTATCTCCAATCTGTTGGTGCAGCCACTGCAACACCTGCCTTGAAAATCGGAGTGCCTTGACTCATACTCATGATAGTAGTATATCCACCAAAACTCCAACCCCATATTCCGATTCTATTCTTATCAACGTAGTTCAATTTTGATAGATATTTAGCTGCCTCAACTTGGTCATCTGCCTCCTTAACTCCTAATTGTAGGTAAGTACATTTTTCAAACTCTGCACCTCGACCACCTGTTCCTCTACCATCAACGCATACTACAACATAACCTTGATGAGCCATATATGTTTCCCAAGTGATGCTCCATGTGTCAAGAACTTGTTGTGAACCTGGACCACTGTATTGGAACATCAACACCGGATATTTATTTGTTTCATCAAAGTTTGATGGTTTAATCATCCAGCCGTTAAGCACATCGCCATTCTTTGTAGTGAAGTTAAAGAACTCTTTTTTAGGTAAGTTGTGTTCTTTTACCTTCTCAATCAATTCTTTGTTGTCTATTAGTGTTTTCAGAACTTTACCTGAATTGTTGTTCAAAGTGATTAACATAGGCACAGTAGTACTTGATAGTTTATTCATAAAGTACTTTTGGTTAGTACTGAATATAGGATTGTTTGTGCCGTCAGTTGTAGTTAGTCTTGTTTTCTTTCCTCGTCTGTCTACTTTGTAAACGTTCTTTCTTAGCGGGCTACCCTCGTTACTTGTATAGTAGAACATCTTTTCTTGTTCGTTATAGCCAATAAAGTCTTTAACCTCATAATTGCCTTTTGTGATTTGACTCAATAGTTTTCCCGTCATGTCATACCAGTATATGTGGTTAAATCCATCTCTTTCGCTAAGCCAAGAGAAGTTGTTTTTGTAGAACACTATATTATCTAAAACATTTTCCTTAATATATTGCTTAGACTCATCACGAAGAATTAGGTTGCAAAGTGTAGAGCGTGGGTCAGCAAAGTATAGTTCAAGTCTGTTTTGATGACGATTAAGTGTTAGTATAGCCAACTTATTTGGGTCTTTAGTAAAGCGTATTCTTGGTATATATCCATCTGCATCTAAAGGTAATTTCATTGTTCTTGTAGCCTTAGACTTAATATCGAAGGTTCTAACTTCTACTTTTGAATTGTCAAACCCTGCTTTAGGGTACTTATATTCATACTTACCTGTGTAGCTTTCGTTATCTTTTATGTGTGGAACTCTTCCTGCATACATAGGCATAGTAAACGATTTCACGTTTGATTCATCAAATCTGATGTAGGCAATCATAGAGTTGTCTGCACTAAACTCTAGTGCTTTGTTAAATCCAAACTCCTCTTCGTAAACCCAATCCGGTGCTCCGTTTATGACGTGATTAAACTTACCGTCTTCGGTAACTTGACTTTCACTATTGTTGTATAATAGCTTAACCAAGAATATGTTATTATCTCTCACGAAAGCAATCATTGTTCCGTCAGGCGAGAATGTAGGTATTTGTTGCGCACCATTATTAGATAGTGGCATAATAACATTATTAGTTGTTTTTCCTTTTGCATCTCTCTTTAGCGGATAGATGTAGTGTTCTGCCGTATAAGAGTGTCTGTATATTGGTTGTGGGTTAGTAGCAATTAGCAAAGTTTTACCGTCAGGCGAAAATTGATAGCTACTAAATCTTTTGAAAGGACATTCTCTTGCCTTTTCAACATCAAATAGAACTTCCACTTCTTCTCCAGTCTGGAAAGAGTACTTTATTACTTGCGTACCCTTAGAGTTCATCTGAGTGTAGAATTCGCCATCAGGTGATGGGATAACACCGTAGATATTTTCAACTCTAAAATATCCATTTACTACTTTTTCTAATGTCAGATTGTTCTTCTGTTGTGAGAATGATGTTATAGTCATTAAGCACATCAATGTAGATAAAATTATTTTCTTCATCTTTTAAGTGTATAGATTTTGGTTTGTTGCAAATATATGTATAAACACAAAGATAGCCTACTTAGCAAGTTTATTTTAGCCGTATGCCACCTTGTTTTTTCGTTTTTTATATGCAAGAAGATATGTATTCTATTATTTCTTTCTCTTGATTGGGGTGAAACCACTTTATGTTTTCGTCCCTCTTAAACCATGTTATTTGTTTCTTTGAATATATTCTACTGTTTTGTTTAATCTTCTCCACGGCAAAATCTAAACTCCATTCGCCGTCTAAGTATTTGAATATTTCCTTATAGCCTACTGTATTTAGCGAGTTACACATCTTATATTCTGCCACAGACTTAACTTCTTCCAGCAATCCTTGCTTCATCATTTCGTCTACACGCAAGTTTATTCTGTCGTAAAGTTCAGCTCTTTCTCTGTTCAAACCTATCTTTACTATCTTGAAAGGTCTTTCTTTTTTCGTATTTGTTCTAAACGAGGTGTAAGTCTTACCCGTCATATAGCAAATTTCAAGTGCATGTATCACTCTTTTGGGGTTCTTCTGATCTACTATCTTATAATACTGTGGGTCGAAAACACGCAATTCTGCACATAGTCTTTCAAGCCCTTCATCTTCATATCTTTTCAACAACGTGGCGCGTGTAATTTCATCAACAGTAGGAATATCGTCAATACCATTACACACGGCGTCTATATACATCATAGAACCACCCGTAAGAACAGCCACATCTTTGCGTGAAAAGATTTCGTTCAAACAAGATATTGCCTCTTCCTCATATTTGGCTGCACTGTAATAGTCCGACAAAGAGAGTTGTCCCACAAGATGATGTTTCACACGTGCAAGTTGTTCATCAGTAGGCGCGGCAGTACCTATCTTTATATCTTTATATATCTGACGTGAGTCGGCGGATACTATTTCGGTAGAATATTTTTCTGCTATACGAAGACTTAACTCTGTCTTCCCTACTCCCGTGGGGCCTACTATAACTATAAGTGTTGGCATTATTGTGTTAGTGTGTAGCGTGTTAGTTGTGGTTGAATAAATAAGATGCTAGAAATCGAAACTATATAGCGTATATCTCAAAAAGATATATTAAAACACGGCATAATCTCATCTTTTTGTTCTTGTATGAGCCTTAGTTAGGGACTATACCGTACACCTCCTAAACGGAAAGCTTATAAGTTGTGCTTCTAAACTATATACAGTTTATTTGCAAAGTATATATAGC
>JAUMWZ010000081.1 GCA_030529405.1 Bacteroides sp.
ATATACGGTTTAGAAAACAGACAAAAACAACCCAGTGAAGCAATAAGAAGATTGAAGGAAGAGTTTGTTTTCATAAATCATGAGTAGAGAAATATGATAAGACACTCAATCTGCTTTCTTGAGTATTAAAATATAAAAGCAAAATAAGTTTAGCGCATTATTTTAGCCTAACTATAATAACAAAGGGCTAGAAGAACATTCTTCTAACCCTTTGAAATCTTATTATGATGCTATGCAAAATCTACATAAGGATATATAAGCCATATATAGTCTGAGTAAAAGTTTACTTTCTTTCTTTTATCAACCCATTTCTATATGCCACCAAAAGTTTCTTCAAGTCGGTTATCTGTTCAGACAGCTCGCGCCCCTTATCAGTATCTCTCACCATCATTCTGTTAGAATTTAGCTCCAAAACAAAGCTCGTTGATTTAATATCCAAGCCTTCTTCTATTGCTTTCTGTGTAGACTCAAAAGGGTCGTGTTGCACCAATTGAAGCCCGTGTGAGTGGTAAACAAGCGTATAGCCTGCAATACCAGTTTTCGATTGGTATGCCTTTGAGAACCCACCATCTATGACAAACAACTTGCCGTTAGCTTTAAGTGGTTGTTCGCCCTCTATAATCTTAACAGGAACGTGTCCGTTTATGATGTGCGAGTGAGGTCCTTCTGCACCAAATTCTTTTAGTATCATATTACAAACCTCTTCGTTGTTTCTCAGTGTGTAATAATGTCCTTTTTTCTCTTTATGGAGAGTTTTGTCTGCAATGAAGTATCTTTCAAATGTTGCCATCTTATCTTTGTCGAACAAAGGAGCATTTGCACCACACCACATATACCATATATAATCCAGTGCGTATGCTTTGTCTTCCTCGCCATCTTCATCAAAATAGGCAGTACGTATTAGTTGGTCAGCCTTTTTCAATAGTTTTCTGCCCCAATATTCCTTACCTCTTATCATCACTTTCTTGAACGTTCCGTCAGCATTCAATGGTACAGATGCATGATAAAGCAAGTTAGAATTGCATAGTAGGAACATTCCTCCGTATGTGTAAAGACAACGAACGTGTTTGCGCAACTTCTCACTGTGAGTAAACGAGAAGTGTATTTTGTCTACAAGTTCTTGTTCCTCTTGCGTCAATTTATATGGGTCTTTAGGGTCAATAGTAGGAAAATTCTTATCTTTTAGTTCATACTCCTTTCCCTTATACACGAACACTCCACGTTCGAAGTCAATATACTCTAGCAGCTTTCTGTCGCTCATTTCAAACTCAGGGCGACGATCAATTATCTGTGCTTCCAGCTTAAATTGAATGATTGTTATAGCTTTGTGCATCTGAGTTATTAGTCTTATTGTCTTCTCATTGTAGCTAGAGTCTGTCGGACTTATTTTGGGTTCAAATATTGTGCAAGGGTCGTCTGCATACGTTTCCATAGCAAATGTGGCTAGAGGTAACAGGTTTATTCCGTAGCCTTCTTCTAGTGTTGCTAGGTTAGCATATCTCATTGAGATGCGGATAACGTTTGCCATAGAGCTAAGATTACCTGCTGCTGCTCCCATCCATAGTATATCGTGATTTCCCCATTGCACATCGAAGTTGTGATAATCGCACAATATGTCCATAATAAGATGTGCACCTGGACCACGGTCGTATATATCGCCAACAATATGTAACGAGTCCACAGTAAGACGCTGTATAAGGTTACACATCGCAGTGATAAAGTCGTCGGCACGACGTGTATATATTATAGTGCTAAATATTCCATTAACGTATGCTTGTTTGTTCGGGTCTACCATAGACTCGTGCAACAATTCTTGTATAATATAAGAAAACTCTTGTGGCAAAGACTTTCTTACTTTTGAGCGTGTGTATTTTGACGACACATTTTGACAAACCTTTACCAGTTTGTTTAGTGTTATCAGATACCAATCATCAAGTTCTTTTTCGTTTTGCTTAATGATGCGAAGTTTCTCCTCAGGGTAATATATAAGTGTGCAAAGTTCTTTTTTCTCCGATTCTCTCAGAGTATTACCAAAAATCTCGTTTACCTTTCTTTTGATTGCTCCCGAAGCATTTTTCAGCACATGACGAAAGGCTTCGTACTCGCCATGTATATCTGACATGAAGTGTTCTGTACCTTTAGGCAGATTCATTATAGCCTCAAGGTTGATTATCTCTGTAGATGCATCGGCAATAGTAGGGAAACTACTTGAAAGTAGTTGAAGATATTTCAGTTCTCCAACAACGCTCTCTGGTGTTATGCTGTATTGTGATGTCATATTATTATTACGTTTATATTGTTTTTGTTTGGTTTATCTTTGATTTCTAAACCGTATATAGTCAGCTTGCAAACCATATACAGTTGTTTTTCAAATCATATATAGTTTGTTTCTAAACCATATATAATGGAAAAAGCTAGTGTTTATAGCAACATCAAGAGTATTACTTGCACCAAGATGACACGTACGAACATTGATAGCGGATATACTGAAGCATAAGCCACTGACGATTTATCTCCTGGTATATTTTCGTTAGCGTACGTCAAAGCCATAGGGTTTGACATACTACCGCAAAGCATACCACACACACTGCTAAAGTCAATCTTTGAAAACTTGTATGCAATAAATCCTATTATAACTGTAGGCACAATAGCAAAAAACACTCCCATACCTATCCACAAAAGCCCTTCAGGGCGAAACACAGTTTCGAAGAAATGAGCACCAGCCTCTATTCCAAGACAAGCCAAGTACATAGAAAGCCCTAAAGCACGAAGCATAAGGTTGGCGCTACGTGTGGTATATGTAATCATATTTATTCGTGGCCCGAAGGTTCCTAAGAATATACCTACGATGATAGGGCCACCTGCAAGTCCGAGTTTTACAGGCATACTCATTCCCGGTATTGATAATGGTATGCTACCAAGCGCAAGACCAAGCACAATACCAATGAAGATAACCACAAGGTTAGGTTCTTTAAGGCTATTTACAAGATTACCGAGTATTTTCTCCACATTCTTTAGTGCTGTTACCTCGCCCACTACTGTCAGTCTGTCGCCCAACTGCAAATGCAAATCTGGTGTAGGAAGAATTTCAACTCCTGCCCTATACACTCGGCTTACATTTATACCGTATGTGTTTCTCAATCGAAGACTGCCAAGTTTCTTTCCGTTTATCTCTGGACGAGTGATGACAATTCTTTGAGAAACAAGTTCGCTATCAACAGCATTCCAATCTATATCGTCTTTGTTCCAATCCGTTTCTTCATGCTCTCCAAACAATTCTGTAAGTGCTGGCACATGCTTCTCTGATGTAACCACAAGTATTCTGTCGCCATCTTCAATGACAGTTTTAGATGTTGGTATGCTAACATGCCCGTCCCTCCAAATACGAGATATAACAAATTTGAACGAAGTAAGACCTGCAACATCAACAACTTTTTTATGAACCACCTGACTGTTGTGTACGATGAAAGAAGTTATATATACATTTGCCTTATGTTGTTCGTCTTCTTTTACATTCGCAAGAGAACGCGAAAAGACCTTATTGAGTATCATGATAGTTACAATAACTCCAATAACTCCGAGAGGATATGCTACGGCACAACCTAACGCAGGCGTGCTGCTATCCATTCCTAGTTGAACCAGTGTTTGTTGTGCTGCTCCGAGTGCAGGAGTGTTTGTCACAGCTCCACACAACACTCCGATAGAGTTTGGTAGAGATACGTCGAACAAGTAAGTGGCAGTTATAGCCATTGCAGTGCCTAAAAAAACGATGGAAAGAGCATAGACATTCAGTATTAAACCTCCACTCTTGAACGTACTAAAAAAACCGGGACCAACCTGCAAACCGAGAGCATAGACAAACAAAACTAACCCGAAAGTCTGAACATAGGATAGTACGTTTGCATCTACGGTAAGACCAAAATGTCCTGCAAGTATACCCATAAAAAAAACAAATGTTACGCCAAGCGAAACACCTGCTACGTGAATTCTGCCAAGACCTATACCCACGGCAGATATGAGAGATATGACAACAACAGCTTGTAGTGCTGACTGTTCTATAAATAAATTATTCAACCACTCCATACAAAATGATATATTTTTCTGCAAAGATATAGCTTTTAAGACTACAACAAGTAAATAATATTATCATTTTTATATAGACTAGCAACTACAAACTGTTGTAAAAACAAAGTAAAGCTAACGTTTAATAAACTCCTTATTCTTATATATTAACCACCCCCTTCTACTTTTGATTTGTTACACAATACATAAATAACTATAACCATAAACATCTTATGTCGTATCTACATTGAGTATGTAATCAAGTGATTTACACCGATTAGCAAACCATATACAGTCTGCATTTCAACTATATATACTTTACATGTAAACTATATATCATTCATCTTCTGACTATATACAGTTTGCAAAACCAGCAAAGATTGATTGTTTGTAATATGAACGTATATGTCTAGTTGTGTTACTTTGGTGAGTATTGAACTAATTGATTAGAGTTGTCCCAATATCCACTAAGTAACCCTTTAGCTATTACTACTTTTTCAAAATAAGAATAATCATTCACTCCATATCTTAACTCAAGACCAACGTATCCTGAACCAATCCAGCTCCAATCAAACACGTTTCTCTTTGTAACAACTCGTCTGTTAGGAAGCTCTGTGCGGATAATATCGACGCCAGTTCCATCTCTGAAAAACTCTATTGTTTGTACACATCTGTTTCCATCTCTATCTACATAACGATCTATCCAACCATTTCTGCACAACAACTCAGTCTTTGTCATCGGAGTTATTACACCACCTACACGTACATCGTCGTAAACTCCCAACTCGAGCATGCAAGAACTTAGAGATAAGACTAACGCAACCGCCACAAATTTGCTCCAAAATGATAATCGTTTCATAATCGTAATGTGTTTATATGTTTAACTTATGTCGCAAAAATAAGGGTGGAAAAACCCACATGCAACATAATTCACATACAAGTGAATAGGTAATAACCTAAAGTGTATATGGAAATTCCTAAAGAGGTGTTTGTGCGTTAATAACATAATAAGCCCTCACAACAATGAGAAGTTAAGACAAAAGCTGTTAAAAAGAAAGAATAAAATTCGTTATTAAAATGCACTCATAAGGTAATTGACGTAATTTTGCAAATCATAAAACAAGAAATAAATAAGAAATAGTATTTATTGCATAGCATAGCCAAGTGATTAACTCCATCTGAGCCTTTATATTAAATAAGAAAATAGGGTTTTTTCAACAAACAAAGTACATTCTTTTATCAAACAACTTCTTATGGAAAGGTTAATGGAGTGTCTATGCAATAAACATTCTTGTTGTTTGAGAGAGTATTATATAATATATGAATGAGGTACATGGGAACAAACAAACTTACTAGGGTCTTTATTATCTTAACCATAATGCTACTATCTTCTTACACTCTTTCGTCGTGCGGAGAAAAACCACTTGAAGAGATTAAGGAGAAAATAGAGCATAATGACGGGAAAAAAGACGCAGAAAAAAAAGAACAACAGAAAGAAAAACCAAAACAAGATAAGGAAGAGACAAAAGAAGAAAGGGAAGAACCGAATGAGAAACCAAAAGAGGAACCGAAAGAATTAAAGTCAAATCTGGTCATAATAGACTTTACAGGGCAAGACTGTAAACCTTGCTCTAACCTTCTTAGAACATCAATAAAAAGGATAACAGAAAACACCGAATTCACAGAAAATGTTTTCTTTGTAGCTATGCACTGCTTCTACAGCTACTCAAGAGACTTGTATAATGCACATTCGTATGAATACTCTGTTGCAAGAAGAGTAAATGGCATACCTAATATAGCATTCAATAACGAACCAGGTAATAGAAATCCGATATTAGAGTATAGTATAAGAGAGTTTATAGGCAAAAAGCGCAAACTGAAAACTGATGTAAAGGCAGAACTAATATCAGAAAACTCAGGACTTGACATAACTATCACTTCTGACGTAACGGATAAAAACAGCGAGCTAAAATTACAAAAGCTAAACATTCTATTATGGATATTAGAGAACAACATCATAGCTCGCCAAACATCAATAAGTAATACATACAACCATCAACACGTATTCAGAGGATACTTAGGAGGCAATCTTTGGGGAGAAGAATATAAATTAGGCGAAACTTATCACTACAGAGGAGCCATACCAAAGAAAGTAAGTAAAGCCACAAATTGTGAAGTAATAGCGATAATACTAAACGCTGAAACAAAACAATTTATTGATGCTACAAAAGTTAAACTAAAATAGATAACAAACAGAAGAATAAATAATACTTAGAAAATTAAGGAGAAAAAAGATGATGAAAAGAGCGATGAAAACATTGGTTATTGTGAGTATGGTTATACTATCTTCATACTTCACTTCTTCATGTGAGAAGAAAGAGTTTGAAGAAATAAAGGAAAAGATTGAAAACAAAACTGATGAAAAGAAGAAAGAAATAAAGGAAGAAAACAACAAAGACGAAGAAAGTAAAAAAGAAGAAAATACTCCAGAGGGCAATTCTAAACAAGAACAAAAGGAAGATGATAATCAGAATGGAGAAGAAGGAAATACAAATAAGGAACCAAATAAAGAGAATCCAAAAGAAGATGTAACGCCAGAACAACCTGAAGAAAACAACAAACAGGAGGAGACAGATAAAACAGAGGAACAAACTAGTGATAATGTAACTCCCCAAAAACCTAATGATGGAAATCAACAAGGTAGTACTGACAACGAAGACAATAAGCCTAAGGAAGAAAAGCCAAAAGATAATGCAACTCCAAACAATCCAAATGAAGGTAATCAAAGCGGAGGTATCGGAGAAGTAGAGAAGAAACCAGAGGAAAACAATCCAAACAATGGCTCACAACCAAGCATACCAAACGAAGGAAACCAAGATAATGGAAACACAAAACCTTCTGTTCCTAGTGTGCCAGACAACACACCTAAACTACCAGACAACACCAATCAACCAAGTCAGCCAAACAATAATGGACAGAACAATAGTAGTACTACGGAAGAAAATAATGATAGTAAGGAAGTAATTCTTGATGATTTAAGGTCTAAACTCGTTGTTATGGACTTCACAGGTCAGAGTTGTGGAGCTTGCGGATATGAATTACTAT
>JAUMWZ010000082.1 GCA_030529405.1 Bacteroides sp.
ATTGCTACCCTCTATAGTGAATGGGTATGTAGCGTTAGGATAATTTCCCTCAGAGATAATTTCAAACACGACTCCGTTTCCGCTGAACTTGATGTTGTGGAATGATGGAGTTGGAACCTCAGGTGTAGGGGTTGGAACGTCAGGTATGTTTGGCGAGTCTTCGCCACAACCACTAAACAAAAATAAAAAAACGATAGCCAACAATGCTACCAAACTTAACTTCTTACACATATCTACAATATTTAATTTGTGACTATTCATTTATAAGGGCGCAAATTTAAGTGCTTGAAACCAAACGCCAAAAGAAAAAATAAGAAATAAAACATAAATATGTGAAGACATATTATACTATGCTAGATAATTGATAAAAAACGAGTTTGTAAACTATGTATAGTTTGTTTCTTGACTGTATATAGTTTGCAAGTCAGATGTATATAGTTTAGAAATCAGTTGTATATAGTTTGCAAAAGGTTCTATATGCTTTCTTTGGCGGGCATTTATAGTCCTGTTTATGTGTGATAAGACTTGTTTTGCAAAAAGATGATGTTGTGCGTGGGTTTTATCTCAAATTAGTGTGAAAAACGATGTGAGTGCAACAATAAATTCATACTTTTGTAAATCGTAATAAAATAAATGATTAAAATGCAGAAAGTAGACCTGCTCGGAAAAACTCTATATGAACTGGGGCAGATTGTTGCAGAGCTTGGAATGCCAAAATTCTCTGCTAAGCAGATAGCTTCTTGGATATACGGCAAACATGTAGATAGTATAGACCAAATGACAAATATATCTGCCGCACACAGAGAATTGCTGAAAGAGAAATTCTATATCGGAGCAAGCAATCCTGTAGACGAGATGCGCTCGGTAGATGGTACGGTTAAGTATCTGTATAAAGCAGGCGATAAGTATATTGAGGCTGTATATATACCCGATGATGATAGAGCCACACTCTGTGTGTCGTCACAAGTGGGGTGTAAGATGAATTGTAAGTTTTGTATGACAGGTAAGCAGGGGTTCAAAGCAAACCTTACTGCTGGGCAAATAATAAACCAAATTCGTTCACTCCCTGAAAGAGATAAACTTACAAATATAGTGATGATGGGAATGGGTGAGCCTCTTGACAACATAGACAATGTACTCAAGGTGTTGGAAATAATGACCTCTGACTATGGATTTGCGTGGAGTCCGAAGAGAATTACTGTATCTACTGTGGGGCTGAGAAAGAGTTTCAAACGCCTACTTGATGAAACAAACGCGCACATTGCCATTAGTTTGCACGCACCGTTTGCAGTGCAAAGAGCAGAGATAATGCCTGCTGAAAAAGGATATAGCATAGAAGAGATGATGAGTGTGTTGAGAGAGTACGACTTTAGTAAACAAAGAAGACTGTCGTTTGAGTATATTATGTTTGACGGATATAATGACAAACAGATACACGCAAAAGAGTTGTTGAGCCTGCTGAAAGGAATAGATTGCCGAATGAACTTAATACGCTTTCATGCAATACCGGGTGTGGAGCTGAAAGGTAGTAGTATGGAAAGAATAACAGAGTTTAGGGACTATCTGACAAAGCACGGTTTGTTTACAACTATAAGAGCATCAAGAGGAGAAGATATATTTGCTGCTTGCGGAATGTTATCTACTGCAAAACAAGAAAGCGAGAAGCAAAGTAACACTTAAATATATTACTATTATGAAACAAAGATTTTACACATTTATGGCGACCATGTTCGTGGCGTTGTTGTTGTCTTGTAACCTAATGAGTCCTGCATCAAGCGGAAGACCATTCGAGGTTCTTGTGGTAGCTTACACTGAAGCTCAACAAAAGGCTATTGACAACGCACTGGAAACGTATGTTGAAGGACTTCCACAGCCTGAATTGTCTTTCAGACTGATGCATACAAATATGCAGGGATATGATAGTACTATGAAGTTAGTGCGTAATATTGTGATTGCAGATGTGCAAGATATATACACCACAACTAAGGTTAAGGTGGCAAAGAATACTTATGCTAATCATCAAATAATATTGACAATACAGTCGCCAAGCGATAGCGAATTGGCAACGTATGTAGCTAAGAATAGTGATAAACTAGTAGAATATATAAACAAAGCAGAGATAGATAGGCAGGTAGCTGTGTTGAAAAAAGATCACAGTCAGGTTGCCCTTCACCTTACTGATAGCTTGTTTGGCTGTAAAGTGTTACTTCCAAAAGATTTTATAAGCACTAAAAAGGCGAAAGACTTTCTATGGATAGGAACAAAGTCTACTTCTTCTGAAAGATTTTTCATAATGTATTCCTACCCTTATAGCACAACTGATGTGTTCACTAAAGAGTATTTTGTCAGCAAAAGAGACTCTGTGCTTAAAGAGAATATACCAGGTGGAGTAGAAGGCTCATATATGAAGACCGATAGTGCATTTACTGCAGTTAGAAACACTACTGTGCAAGGAAAGTATGCTATGGAAGCTAAAGGTTTGTGGAATATGGTTGGCGACTTCATGGGGGGACCTTATGTGTCACACACAAGAGTAGATACTGTTAATAATAGGATTGTTACCGCAGAAGTGTTTATATATGCTCCTGAAAAGAGTAAAAGAAATCTCGTTAAACAAATGGAAGCGTCACTATACACTGTAGAGTTGCCTGCTACAGAAGCTAATGTGCAAAAGAAGAAATAATGGATAAACAAAGAATAAAAGTAGCCATCACTCAAGGTGATGTCAATGGAATTGGTTACGAAGTCATATTGAAAGTGTTTTCAGACCCACAGATGTTGGAGCTGTGTACTCCTGTGATTTTTGGCTCTCCTAAAATAGCTGCCTACCACAGTAAGACACTTGGGATAAATACTAACTTCAGCATAGTTCAATCTGCTACACATGCTAACAGAAATGTGCTTAGCCTTGTGAACTGCAATGAAGGAGAAGTAAAGGTAGAGTTAGGTAAGCAAGACGAGAAAGCTGGTAAGGCTGCACTCGAAGCTATTGATATGGCTATCGAAGCATATAAGAAAGGTGAGGTGGACGCTATTGTTACTGCGCCGGTAAACAAAAAAAATATTCAACCTTTTGTAAGTAATTTCAGCGGACACACAGAGTATATACAAGAAAAAACCGAAGAAAATGCTACACCCCTGATGTTGATGATTAACGAGAACATAAAGATTGCCATCGTTACAACTCATATACCATTGGCGAAGGTGGCGGAGAATATCTCGTCGGAGCTTATAGTTGAAAAGCTGGAGATATTAAGTGATGCGTTGAAGAAAGACTTTGGCATTTCAAGACCAAGAATAGCTGTGTTGGGGCTAAACCCTCATTGCGGAGAGAACGGAACGTTAGGAGATGAGGAGCAAAGAATAATTATTCCTGCTATAAAAGAAGCAGAAAGCAGAGGAGTGATATGCTATGGCCCGTTTCCTGCTGATGGTTTCTTTGGCTCGGAAAACTATATCCACTTTGATGCAGTGCTTGCTATGTATCACGACCAAGGTATGATACCATTCAAAGCACTAGCTATGGAAGACGGGGTAAATTACACCGCTGGGCTTGAGATTGTACGCACTTCGCCTGCACACGGCACTGCTTTCGATATAGCAGGTAAAGGAGTGGCAAGTGAAGCATCTATGCGCAATGCCATATATACTGCTATTGACATTGTAGCCCGAAGAAAGATGCAAGGTGAATTGACAAGAAACGTGTTGAGAAAACAATACTATAACACTAAAGACGATAGCGACAAACTGAAACTTGACACAATAGACGCCGAATAACATAAAAACACCAGAAAACTAAAGTGTATACAGTTTAGATGTAGACTATATACTGTTTGTTTGCAAACTGTATTGAGTTGATTTGTAAACTAAATATAGTTTGGAATTTAGTAATATTACCACTGCTTTTGAGATGATGAAGAAAGACACAATACAGCAAATTAAACAACGATTTTCTATTGTAGGAAATAATGATGCGCTGATGAGAGCTATAGAAGTAGCAATGCAAGTAGCTCCCATAGACTTGTCTGTGCTTATCACCGGAGAAAGCGGTGTAGGTAAGGAAATATTTCCGCAAATAATCCATCAGAATAGTAAACGAAAACACTCGCAATATATTGCCGTGAACTGTGGAGCCATACCAGAAGGAACAATCGATTCTGAACTTTTTGGTCACGAAAAGGGTGCTTTTACGGGCGCAATAGGCGAAAGAAAAGGATATTTTGGAGAGGCTGACGGAGGAACGATATTTCTTGACGAGGTAGGAGAGTTGCCTTTGCAAACACAAGCTAGGCTCTTGAGAGTGTTAGAAACAGGAGAATTCATCAAAGTAGGCTCGTCTAAGGTGCAAAAGACTAATGTTAGGATAGTAGCTGCTACTAACGTAAATCTGCCACAAGCAATAGCAGAAGGCAAGTTTAGAGAAGATTTGTACTACCGTCTTAACACAGTGCCGATATACGTACCACCACTAAGAGAAAGAGGAAACGATATTGTACTTCTGTTCAGGAAGTTTGCTATGGATTTTGCAGAAAGATATCACATGCCGTCTATACAGCTGACTGACGAAGCAAAGCATCTGCTGTTGCAATACAGTTGGCCAGGAAACGTGCGTCAGCTTAAAAACATTGCAGAACAAATATCTGTGATAGAAACAAACAGAGATATTGACTATAATACTCTGCTCAATTACATTCCTCAGCAAGAAAAAGAAAATATGCCAGCATTGACAACATCGCTCGACAAACAGCAGTTTGAGGCTGAAAAAGAAGTGTTCTATAAACTTCTGCTGGATATGAAAAAAGAACTCGATGAGCTGAAAATTGTAGTACACAGACTAATGAATGGCGAAACAAAAAATATGGATTTGCTGTCAAATGTGAGTAGCCATATAGTAACCGTACCTCAAGAACCAGTAAAGACTATCATACATACGCCTGAACATACATCAAAAGACGACAAAGACTACGAGATACAAGACACAGAAGAGTATGTTGAAGAAACACTCTCTCTTGATGATGTGGAAAGAGAAATAATAAAGAAGGCTTTGGCTAAGCATAACAACAAAAGAAAAGATGCAGCCAGAGAACTTAATATATCCGAAAGGACGCTTTACAGAAAGATTAAAGAATATGGGTTTGAATAAGATAAAAATACTGCTTTGTGTGTTGTCTGCCATTGTGCTAACAGCATGTAGCATCTCGTTTAAGTTTAATGGCTCTTCAATAAATTATGACAGAGTCAAGACAATATCTATTGCTGAATTCCCAATCCAAGCAGAATACGTCTATGCACCCTTAGGTGTGAAGTTCAACGAAGAAATAAAAAACATCTTTGTAAGACAAACACGCCTAAAAGTGTTAAGCGGAAATAAGAACGCCGACCTACAAATTGATGGAGAAATAACGGGATATAACCAGTATAATCAAGCCGTATCATCGGAAGGATATGCATCAGAAGTAAAACTGACATTGACAGTTAATGTCCGATTCGTAAATAACACAAACCACGAGGAAGATTTTAATGACAGAAGTTTCTCCGCCTATCGCACCTATGATGCTAATAAACTCCTTACAGATGTACAAGACGTTTTGATTGAAGAAATGGTGAAAGAGATTGTTGAACAAATATTCAATGCCACTGTTGCAAACTGGTAGTAAGAAAAAACTATGGATATATCTCGCATAAACTATCTTATAAGTCACGAGGAACAATTAAGCAGAGAAACACTGTTTGAGATTAGAAAATCTTTGTCGCAAGAAGAATTTAATCCGATGTTGAGACTTATCTACCTCAAAAATCTTCATATTCTGCACGACAGCTCTTTTGGGGAAGAGTTAAGACGTAATATAATCTACTTCCCAGACAGAATAAAACTGTTTTGTTTTCTTGAGGGTAGCAAAGTCGTTGATAGATTAAAGAAAAAAGGAATAGATACAGATAAGGTATCAGCAGATAACACCTCTGTCGGAGCAACTATACAGCTAATAGATGCGTTCTTAGAGAATTATCCATGCACCGATGTTGATGATGGAGCTCCAAAACCTGTGATTGACTATCTGTCTATAATAGAAAAGGAGTATGACGATAAACAAGATGCAACTGAAATGAGGGGGCAAAGCTTGATAGATAACTTTATTGAAAAAAGTAGTTCAGAAGTGTTTGCAAGAGATTTGTCTGGACTTAACTTTGAAAAAGACATCACTCAAGAGCAAAACAATGCAGAGTTAGAAAGTCAAGACTCATACCTTGACGATAGTTTTTTCACGGAAAGCTTGGCGAAAATATACATAAAACAAGGCAAATATCAGAAAGCAATAGAAATTATTAAAAAGCTAAGTTTGAATTATCCAAAAAAAAGCATTTACTTTGCCGAGCAAATCAAAGAGTTAGAAGAATTGATTATTAACACGCAAAATAAAAATATATAAAGATGTATTTATTCGTAATTATCACAATGGTTATTGTTGCAGTATTGATGTGTCTGATAGTATTGATACAAAATTCTAAAGGTGGAGGTCTTTCTTCTTCATTCTCTGCATCAAATGCTATCATGGGAGTTCGCAAGACTACAGACTTCTTGGAAAAGGCTACTTGGACTTTCGCCATATCTATGCTTGTGTTGAGTGTAGCTGCTGCATACACATTGCCTAGTAGGCAGGTTAAAGAACAAGACGCTGTCTTAAAACAAGCAATAGAATCGCAAAAGTTGAATCCTACAATGTTGCCACAAGGAGGAGAAGCTCCAGTTGTTGAGCAACCACAATCTACTGAAACAACTCCTGCTGAAGCACCTGCTACCACAGAAACTCCAGCTGAACAACAATAATATATATGTGAGTTAGTTTGACATAGGCCGTAGAAACTTACAAAGACCTTGTTGTAAGTTTCTACGGTTTTTTGTTTTATCTAACTTGCGGTATTATCACTTTTCAAGTTGTTTCTTCATACTCACCCTGTCACAATTCTTTGTTAATGTGTTGGTTGAGTGTTTTGGCTTGAAAATGATGTGTGGTCTGATTACTGACTATATACATCTAAGAGGAAAGTTGAATACGGCTTAGAAGTGGATTGTATATTACTTGCAAATCAATTATATACA
>JAUMWZ010000083.1 GCA_030529405.1 Bacteroides sp.
TATCTATTATATAATATTCTTTTTTTACACTACGCATATATCAAACAAGCTAGATAGTTAATACGACAGTATATATACGATTTATAAACCATATACAATTTAGATGTAAACCATATACAGTTGAGTTGCAAATTATATACTATTTACGAGTAAACTGTATATATTTTGGAAATGGTGTCTTATCTTTGCGTTAGTGAAACTTTAATATCTCCATATTATATGAGAACATATAAATTTGCCACAAATCATGTTTTAGGCACAATATGTGGTTTTGTAGCCTTACTTTTGACGTTCTTTTCGTGTGACGGAGTATACAATCACGACGAAAAAGACCATTCGCAATATGTTAATTGCTTTATAGGCACTTCGGAGAATGGACACACATTTCCCGGTGCTTGTCGTCCTTTCTCGTTGATACAGACTAGCCCTGTAACCGGAACAATAGGTTGGATGTATTGTTCGGAATATAGAAGTCAAGACTCAATTATATGGGGATTTTCGCAAACACACCTTAACGGAACGGGTTGTGCAGACTTAGGCGACATACTAGTTATGCCTTTCACAGGCGACGAGGTAAGAGAATGGAACGGATACAGAAGTTCATTCAGAAAAGAAACAGAGAGTGCATCTCCAGGATACTATACAGTTATGCTTGACCAAAACAAGGTTAAAGCAGAGCTTACTTCAACAGAAAGAGTTGCTTTCCACAGATATACTTTCCAAACAAGTGATGTTGCAAGACTGCTTATAGACCTGCAACACTCGCCTGCATGGAACAACGATTTGTATCACAGACAAGTGGATAGCTGCAAAGTTGAGTTTGTTGGCAACAGAGAAATACAAGGCTACCTTGAAAACACAAGCTGGGTAAACCAAAAAATATTCTTTGTTTTAGAATTTGACAAAGACATTGAAAAACACACCACTCTTGACAAACTACCTAATGAAAAGGGAGACAGAATGGTGATTTCATTCAAAAAAGAAGACGAAAAAGAACAAGTGGTAATGATGAAAATATCACTTTCAACAGTTAGTGTAGAGGGAGCAAAGAATAATCTTAACGCTGAAATACCTAAATGGAACTTTGAAGAAGTGAAGAAACAAAGCCGTGAGGAATGGAATAAGATGCTTAGCAAAGTGGACATAGAGGGTACAGACGAAGAAAAGACTAACTTCTACACTGCAATGTACCACCTTTTCATACAGCCTAACTGCATTTCAGACGTAGACGGTAGATACAGAAACTGCAAAGATTCGATAGTGAAAGCACACAACAAGCAGTTCTATTCTACATTCTCACTATGGGACACGTACAGAGCAGCGCACCCTATGTACACAATCATTGCTCAAGAAAGAGTAGCCCCATTCATAAATTCGCTGATAGAACAAACCGAAGCACAAGGATTTCTTCCTGTGTGGACACTTTGGGGTAAAGACAATTTGTGTATGATTGGCAATCACTCTGTGGCTGTGATAGCAGAGGCATACAACAAAGGATTTAATGGTTTCGATGCAGAAAAAGCCTTCGAGCTGATAAAGAAAGGACTAAACGAGACTGAACACGGAAAGAATAAATGGAAGATATATAACCAATATGGATACTACCCTACTGACCTAGTGCGTTCAGAATCTGTTTCTATCACGCTGGAAAACTGTTACGACGACTATGCGGCAGCAGTAATGGCAAAGAAGCTGAATAAGGAAGACGACTATAACTTCTTCATAAACAGAGCAAACAATTATAAGAATCTGTTTGACAAATCTACAAACTTCATGCGACCTAAGCTAAGCAACTGCAACTGGAAGGAGGGTTTCAACCCTAACCAACTAGCACATGCAGAGAGTGTGGGGGGAGATTACACCGAAGGTAATGCTTGGCAATATACATGGCATGTACAACATGATGTTGATGGGTTAATAAATCTGTTTGGCAATAAAGAAAGTTTCACAACAAAGCTTGATTCATTGTTCACTGTACAGTTAGAGGGTGAGAAGTTGGCAGACGTTACTGGACTGATAGGTCAATATGCTCACGGCAATGAGCCTAGTCATCACATAGCTTATTTGTTCACTCTTGCCGACAAACCACATAGAACACAAGAGTTAGTAAGAGAGATTTTCAGAACAAAATATCTAAACAAACCAGACGGACTATGCGGAAATGACGACTGCGGTCAGATGTCTGCATGGTATATGTTTGCAGCAATGGGATTCTATCCGTTAGACCCTGTTAGTGGAGAGTATGTTATCGGTGCGCCACAACTACCTAAGGTTAGCATAAACCTACCTAAAGGGAAGACATTTACAGTTATAGCAGAAGGATTGTCAGATAGTAATATGTACGTTGAGAAAGTATATCTGAACGGCAAAGAACATAAGGCTAAACACATTAGCCATAAAGACATTATGGACGGAGGAGAGTTGCGCTTCGTTATGACAAACAAGAAATAAGAAACATAATAAACACATTTTACCATGGTAACTAAAGAAGATAAGATTAAGACCTACAAGTTTGTGGCAGAACCTTTCCACACAGACTTTTCGGGAAGACTTACGTGGGGGGGTTTAGGTAATCATTTGCTGAATTGTGCGAGCATACACGCCAGCGAAAAAGGCTTTGGAGTGAAAGTGGTTAATGGAGAAACATATACTTGGGTATTGTCAAGGCTTATTATAGAACTTAAAGATATGCCTCGCTCTGAAAGTCGCTTCTCTATTTCAACATGGGTAGAGAGTGTATATAAGATGTTTACCGACAGAAACTACTCTATACAAAACGAGAAAGGAGAGAAGATTGGATACGCAAGAACTATATGGGCTATGATAAGCAAAGATACTCGCAAATCGGCAGACCTGATAACAATGCACGGGGAGAATATCACTAATTATCTCTGCACAGATGAAGAGTGTCCGATAGAAAAGAGTAGCAGAATAAAGCTGTTAAACAAAACTTTAGCAGACAAAGTAGAGATTAAATATACAGACATAGACATAAATGGGCATACAAACAGCATGAAGTATATAGAACATATACTGAACATCTTCCCATTAGATAAATATGAGAAAGGTCATATAAGTAGACTTGAAATGGCGTATGCTACTGAAAGCTACTTCGGAGATACACTGTTTATATACAAAGATGAAGAAACAGAAGGTGTATTCAACATAGAAGTGATGAAAAATGATAAGGAAGTGGTTTGTAGGTGTAAGATTTGGTTTGAGAAGTAAAACACACGATGTGACAAACACTTAAAACCTCGTTTGCAAACTATATATAATACAAATCTAATTTATATATGGTTTATAGGTTAGATATATACAGTTGATTTTCAGAAAGTATATGGTTTGAGAAAGAGTTGTTATGTACATCATAATAAACAACCCATATTAGATTTCCAATTATAGTAAGAATTTGAGGAATATCTTATTTACATAAGAAAAGTAGTGTATTGATATGGGTATACAATGCTGAAGGAAATAAAAAAAGACAGGCTATACTTAGGTAGTTAAACCTTGTATAGCCTGTCTTCGATTTATATGATTTTATTTCTGCTACAGTCTTGATTGTATCTTCTTTGATTCTTCTTCGTAACCCGGTTTGTTTAGAAGTGCAAACATATTTTTCTTGTATGCCTCTACTCCTGGTTGGTCAAATGGATTTACACCTAATAGATAACCGCTGATACCGCAAGCCTTTTCAAAGAAATAGATTAGCTCGCCTACATTGTATTCGTTAAGTTGTTCTATCTCTACTCTTATATTTGGCACTCCACCATCTACATGTGCAAGCTGAGTTCCAAGCTCTGCCATCTTATTAACTTCGTCCACTCGTTTGCCAGCCAAGAAGTTTAGTCCGTCAAGATTTTCTTCATCATGAGGCACTTCAACATGATGCTGAACGTTCTTTACAGACACAACAGTTTCGAAAATATTTCTCTCTCCTTCTTGTATCCATTGACCCATAGAGTGAAGGTCAGTAGAAAAGTCTACAGCAGCAGGGAATATTCCCTTGTTTTCTTTACCTTCTGACTCGCCAAACAACTGCTTCCACCATTCGTTAAAGTAGTGTAGTTTTGGAGTGTAGTTTACAAGAATTTCTATTTTCTTGCCACTCTTGTACAATAAGTTTCTTGTTGCAGCATATATAGCAGCAGGGTTTTCCTCATAAGGGGTATTTATATCGCAAAGTTTCTCCATATTCTTTGCGCCAGCCACAAGTTGGTCTATATCCAAGCATGCAATAGCTATCGGCAAAAGTCCTACCGGAGTAAGAACAGAGAATCTACCACCTACATTATCAGGAATAACGAAAGTCTTGTAACCCTCTTTATCTGCTGTGATTTTTGCGGCTCCCTTTGAAGCGTCAGTAACCGCTACTATAACTTGTTTTGCTGTTTCCTTGCCTCTTTGGTCTTCACATTGTTTTTTCAATATTCTAAAGGCAAGAGCTGTTTCTGTTGTTGTTCCAGATTTTGAAATATTTATTACTCCAAACTTCTTGTTCTTCAAATATTGAGTCAGTTCATATAGGTAGTCTTCACTGATATTATTTCCTGCATAAAGAACAATAGGCGACTTTCTTTCAGTTTGCAACAAATCAAAACTGTTAGATATAGTTTCAATAACTGCACGAGCACCCAAATAGCTACCACCAATACCTGCTACAACAACAACTTCACATTGTTTTCTGATCAATTCAGCTGTTGCCTTAATTTCATCTAAGTACTGCTGTGTTATAGAAGATGGTAGGTGTAACCAACCAATATAGTCATTTCCTCTGCCAGTTCCTTCTTCAAGTGTTTTTTGAGCAGAAAGAACCTCGTCTTTATAGTTCTTTAGAACATCTTCGCGTGATATACCGCAAAGAGCTTTGTCAATATTTAGTTTAATCATCTTATGTATTTATTTTTATTATCTGAAAGAGTCGGTTAGTAATTTAATCTCTATTGCTGGAGATATTCGCTCATAAAGTATGTTGTACATAGCGTCTAATATAGGCATATCAACTCTGTACTTTTTGTTTATCTCCTTTATACACTTAGTTCCGTAATATCCCTCCGCTATCATCTCCATTTCTATCTGTGCACTCTTAACCGAATAACCCTTGCCAACCATTGTACCAAAGGTGCGGTTACGACTAAAGTTAGAGTATCCGGTAACTAATAAATCTCCAAGATATACAGAGTCACTGATGGTTCTCTCAAGAGGGTGAACTGACTGCAAGAAACGATTCATTTCCTTCACTGCATTAGATATGAGAACAGCCTGAAAGTTATCACCATACTTCAAGCCACTACATATACCAGCTGCAATAGCATACACATTCTTCAATACAGAACTATACTCAATGCCATAAACATCATCGCTTATAGATGTTTTTATATAGCTACTGCGAAGAGCATTAGAAAATGTTTGAGCCTTATTGATATCACTACAACCAACAGTAAGGTATGATAGACGCTCTAAAGCTACTTCTTCAGCATGACACGGACCTGCAATTACAGCTATATTCTCTGCTGGCACCCCGTATTCTTTAGAGAAGTATTCTGACACCACTATATTATCATTAGGAACAATACCTTTTATAGCAGTTACAATAAACTTATCCTTAATCTTAGTTTTCAACTTCTTAAGATGATTTTTTAGATAAGGAGAAGGTGTTACAAACACTAATGTGTCAGACATCTTTACGACTTCATTTATGTTTGAACTAAAGTTTATCTTGTCAATATCGAACTTTACTCCAGTAAGGTATGAAGGATTATGACCTAATCTCTTAAAATCAGATATCCTATCATCTCTACGCATGTACCAATTTATACTTGGTGCGTTTTGAAGACATATCTTGGCTATGGCAGTAGCCCAACTGCCTCCGCCCATTATAGCTATTTTGCCAGGTAACTTCATATCTATATTTTTATCCTAATAGAACTTTTATACTAAAAAGACTATTATAGTTATTGTATTCTAGCAATCCAGTCTTCTACGTCTTTTACACTTGGATTAGTTAGTTCTAACTTATACTTTTTGTTCACTCCACATATATCTTGATGTAGTTTTTGTGGATTGACATTTTTCATTTCTTCTACAATATTGTAGCCAGCTTTTTGCAAAACAGGAACCCATTCTTCTGTCACACCAATCTCAGTGTATTTAGCTACTGGGTCTTTCTTTATTGTTTTCTCTGGACGCATTTGTGGGAAGAACAGCACTTCTTGAATTGTTGTCTGTCCAGTCATAAGCATTGTAAGTCTGTCCATACCTATTCCCATACCAGATGTAGGTGGCATACCGTATTCCAATGCACGAACAAAATCTAGGTCAATAAACATTGCCTCGTCATCTCCTTTTTCACTAAGTCGCAACTGCTCTTGGAATCTCTCCAACTGGTCGATTGGATCGTTCAACTCAGAATAAGCGTTAGCTAATTCCTTACCGTTTACCATCAATTCAAATCGTTCTGTGAGTTCAGGGTTATTCCTATGCCTCTTAGTTAATGGAGACATTTCCACAGGATAATCTATAATGAATGTAGGTTGTATATAGTTACCTTCACAGAATTCTCCAAATATCTCATCAATAAGCTTACCCTTACCCATAGTTTCATCAACTTCGAGTTTGAGTGCTTTACATACTTCTCTAATTTCTTCTTCGCTCTTTCCCGCGAGGTCATATCCTGTAAACTCTTTGATAGAGTCTAACATTGTAACTCTCTTATATGGAGCTTTGAAGTTTATTATATTGTCTCCAACTTTAACTTCGTGAGTACCGTTTACATCAAGACATATCTTATCGACCATCTGTTCTGTAAACTCCATCATCCAGTTATAGTCTTTGTATGACACATACACTTCCATTGCAGTAAACTCAGGGTTGTGAGTTCTGTCCATTCCTTCATTACGGAAGTTCTTAGAAAACTCATACACACCTTCAAAACCTCCGACTATAAGTCTTTTTAGGTAAAGCTCATTTGCTATACGAAGGTAAAGAGGCATATTAAGCGAGTTGTGATGAGTTATGAACGGACGAGCCGCTGCACCACCTGGAATAGATTGCAAAATAG
>JAUMWZ010000084.1 GCA_030529405.1 Bacteroides sp.
GTTCGACTTAGACAATAACAAACAGATTTGGAAGAAAGCTAACATAACAGGCAAGATACATAAGTTGGCATATAGAAATAAATAATTCAAGAGATGAATATATTGGGATTAAGACAGATAGCACTCATAGTGCTATCTGTTGTTTTTACTATTGATGGGTTGGCTATAAGTAATTCTACGCTACTGCTTAGTCCTTCAAAAAAAGAAGAAACCAAATACAGCAAATTATTTAAGGGAAAGAGAGTAGAAACGGTTAAGAGTCGGTTTATGACCCTCCATAAGTTAGACTCTAAGCTCTTTATTGAGTTGCCGTTGAAGTATTTAGACGAAGAAATGCTTATAGGTGCAACAGTGTCTTCAGTGTCAGACCCTACATACGTATCGGTAGGTATGAAAAACTCTGACCCTTTACACGTTAAGTTTATGGTGCAAGATAGTGCAGTGGTGGTTAAGAAGATAAACACTTTAGTTTATGATGACTTAGCAAATAAACCATTGACAGATGCTTTTGAACTAAACTACAGAGACCCACTGATTACAAGTTTCCCAATATCTGCATATACCCCCGATAGCCTTTCGGTTGTATTTGATGCAACATCACTTTTGGCTAAGCCTAATTCTCTGATTAAGATTATACCAGAAGAAAAGGGTAGTATGAATATTACTGCATCGGCTAAGCCTGAGTTTTCGTTTATTAAGTCATTAAAAGCATTTGATGATAACATAAGCGTTAAGTCAGAGTTTACTTACAACGTGAGTGCCACTATTATGAGAATTGTCAATGTAGCAAACAACATTCCAACAACAATAGAGGTTACTCACTCAATACTTCTTCTGCCTAAAGAAGTTATGACACCTCGCTTTGCAGACTCAAGAGTTGGTATCTTTTCTTCAAACAAAATGTCTTTTGACGGTAGTAAAGACAAAAGCGGAAAGAAGCATTTTGCCCATCGATGGAACCTTGTTCCTTCTGATGAGCAAGCATTTATTGTGGGAGAACTGTCTACACCTATCAAGCCGATATGCTTTTATTTAGACAACACCTTTCCTCATATTTGGCGTGAAGCAATAAGAGAAGGTGTCTTGAGGTGGAATAGTGCATTTGAAAAGATAGGATTTAAGGAAGCTATTCAAGTGAAAGATTTCCCGACAGATGATGAAAGTTTTGACCCCGATAATCTTAAATATTCTTGCATTAGATATATACCTAACGCCGAAGAAAACGCTATGGGTCCTTCTTGGGTAGACCCTCGTAGTGGAGAAATAATAAATGCATCGGTTATTGTGTATAATAATGTTGAAAGACTTCTGCATAAGTGGCGTTTTGTTCAAACAGCAAATGTAGATGAGAGGGTGCGTTCTAACAAGTTGCCCGATGATGTTTTGAAAGAGTCTATTGCTTATGTTATATCTCATGAGATAGGACATACACTCGGACTTATGCACAATATGTCTGCATCTTATCATTTTCCTACCGATTCTTTGCGTTCATCTACTTTTACACAAAAGTATGGAACAACTCCTTCAATAATGGACTATGCTCGTTTCAACTATATTGCCCAACCACAAGATAAAGGTGTTAGGCTTACACCTCCTAACATTGGAGTGTATGACTATCATGCAATAGAGTGGAACTATAAATATTTCCCCTCTCTAAAGGGTAAGCCTGCCGAGCAAGCTAAGGTTTTAGAGGCAATGGTTGATGAAAGAGTAAAAAATCCTATGTTAAGATATGGAGCACAGCAGACCTTTGTGTTAGACCCAAGTGCTATAAGTGAGGACTTAGGCAATGACCCTATAAAGAGCAGTAATTATGGGATTAAGAATCTGCAAGGCATAAATAAGGGACTTTATGATTGGATTACAGACGATGAAGATACACGTAAGAAATCTGCTTTAGACTTAGCCATAGCGCAACAGTATTATGCTTACCTAAAGAATGTTATGTATTTGGTAGGTGGAATATATATGAACGATGCAAAAGAAAACTCTGGTATAGCCCGACAAACAATAGTGCCAAAGAAGAAACAGCGTGAGGCTTTGCTTTGGAGTATAGACCAAGCAAAGAAGTTCAAAAGCTATTCCAATTCTCGTTTAGAGAAGAACAAGTTCTTGTCTATCAGTTATTACGACCAACTTCTTGAATTTATCACAAACGATATATTAAATCTTCGTGCAAGAATATTAGTTGCATCTAACATCTCTGATAATACTTACAGCATGAAAGAGTATTTCAACGATGTGTATACTCAGTTCTTCAAGTCGGTAATTCAAGGCACAAAGCCTAACAATGCAGAGAAGATTATGCAGAAAACCTTTGTAGAGCTGGGCTCTATGTCAGTTACAACAGGCAAAGCACCTATCTCTTTGCCTTTCCAACTTGCAGATGGTAAGAGTCTTGCAGAAGTTTACTTTGGACTTACAGAGAAGTATGGCTCACTGCCTAATGACCTCGTCGATAAGCTAAAAGTTTCTGCTTATGGCGACCCAAGCAAAACAATCTACCCGAAAGTAAACCTTGAACAGATGGACAATTCGAGCATATATTTCTATGATGCTTTGATGAAACTAAAGCCATTGCTCATTATTAGAGTTAAGTCTACTACTGATGTAGATCTGAAAGCACACTATCAATCACTCTTATATAAGGTAAACAAGGCACTAAGAATTAAGTCGTAACTCGCTTGTTGAGTAGGTTCGATGGGAGCGTTACTTGTGTTTTAAGCCTGTATGATTATATGTTTATAATGACCTATTCAATCTCGGCTCACAGGCTATATACGCTTTGGAAAACGAATATATATAGTTTACTTTTAAACTGTACATGGTTAAGATTCAAACTCTTAAAGGTTTAGAAACACGAGAATATTATACTGTTTAATGCAGGATACACCCTGTATTGACATAAAGAAAAGAATAAATAATGAGAAAAAACATACTAATATTTTTAGCTTCTTTGTTGTTGAGCTGTGTATGTGTTGATTCTAACGCACAGATATTTAAGTTTCTGAAAAAGAAACCTAAGAAAGAGCAGAAGAAAGAACAAAGTAAGTACGAAAAAATATTGTCTAACAAACACAAAGAGAGCAGTAAGAGTGCTTTTCTTGGGCTACACAAGATTGACGGTAAAGTGTATGTGGACATACCAAAAGAAACTTTGGGAAAAGATGTGCTTGTTGGTGCCACAATATCTTCTGTGTCAAACCCTCAACTAGGTATGATTGGCTTCAAAAACTCTAATCCTGTGCATTTTAGGTTTGTTCAGAAAGACAGTACAATCGTTATGCAAGTGGTCAATCTAGAGTTTCTTTATGACAAAAAAAGAGAAGGTATTGCTGAGGCTACAAGGTTAAACTATGGAGATTTGTCGCTTTATAGATTTGATATTGCAGGATATAACCCCGACGGCTCGTCAATACTCTTTGACGCATCTTCGTTTTTCTTGAAAGAAGAACGCTTTTACCCTATAATGACAACATCAGTAGGTAGTTTCTACATCTCGTCTAATGTAGAAGACAAACTTTCTCATATCAAGTCCGTAAAGTGTTTCGAAGATAATGCTTCTATTAAGGTTGATAGGAGCTATAAAATAACGTTTAACGGTAAAGGAGGTAACACTCCGATTAAAAATTATCCTGCAACATTTGGCATAACATATACTATTTTGAAGTTGCCGGAGCAGACAATGACGCCAAGACTTGCAGACACACGAGTGGGAGTGTTTCAGACAGAAAAGATACTTCTTAACGACGATGTAGTGGAGAAAGTAGCCTTTGCTAAACGATGGAGAATAGAACCGAAAGACAATGACGCATACCTTAGAGGCGAACTGTGTGAACCTAAGAAACCAATAGTGTTTTATGTAGAGAATACTTTTCCTAAGTTGTGGAAAGAGGCAATAAAGAACGGCATACTAAGGTGGAATAGTGCTTTTGAAAAAATAGGATTTAAGAATGTTGTAAGGGTTACAGATTTCCCCACAGACGACCCTGCTTTTGACCCCGACAATCTTAAATATTCTTGCATAAGATACATACCTGTTGCCACAGAAAATGCTATGGGACCCTCATGGGTAGACCCACGAACAGGAGAAATAATAAATGCATCGGTCTTGGTGTATAATGACATCATCAAGATTGTGAACAATTGGCGATTTGTGCAAACATCACAACTTGACGAAAGAGTGAGAACAAAGAAGATGCCTGATGATATTGTAAGTCAGTCAATGGAATATATTATAGCTCATGAAATAGGACATACTCTAGGATTTATGCATAACATGGCTGGTTCGTCTTCTTTCTCAGTAGATTCATTGCGCTCTGCCAGCTTTACAAATAAGTATGGCACAACGGCTACTATTATGGATTATGCACGCTACAACTATATAGCACAGCCGTCAGATAAGGGCGTCAGACTAGACCCACCTTATCTTGGTGCCTACGATAACTTCTTAGTTGAGTGGACTTATAAGCATTTCCCGAATCTGAATGGTAATTACTTTGCCGAGTCGAAAGATTTGAATAAGCTCCTAGATAAATATGCCACAAATCCTCTTTATAGACACGGTGTGCAGCAATTTGGCAATAATCGATACGATCCTTCTGCTATTGAGGAGGACTTGGGCGATGACCCTGTGAAGGCAAGCAATTATGGAATTAAGAATTTGCAATATATACTGTCTAACCTAACGAAGTGGATTTCAGACGATGAAGATAGTGATCATAAAACAGACTTATATAATGAGATAGCTTTTCAAGCATATAGATATGTGAGCAATGTTTTTGAAAATGTTCCTGGAATATATCTGTATCAAACTAGTGAGTCGTCAAATTTGCCTAGAATGAAGGTTGTTCCAAAAGAAAAGCAACGTGAATCTGCTTTGTGGTTGCTTAATATGGCGAAAACATTTGCCACTCTTGGAAGTGATGAGATAGAGGGCAAACTTTACTATGCAGGACACAGACCTTTCAAAGCCTTGTCTAAAGATATTCAAGCTATGTCTGTTCTGAACACATCTAAGCTTTCTCTTTCTTACTATGTAGATTCTCTTTCTTACTCGCCTTTAGAATATTGTCAAGATGTGTATGAGTTTGTGTTCGACAAGACTATTAAGAGGGTGGATAAACTTACCGAAGCCGACAAATCACTTCAAGCCACTTACGTGAAGATGTTAAGTCATCATGCCACTCAAATAGGTGGAGGTAGGGTAGATATGAATGAGCCTAACAAGATTGTTGCAGATAATTTATTGCGAACAAACAACTTGGCAGACGTTATTTCTCTTAATAGCAGAAGGACATGTTCTTGTTGTTCGTTTGACAATATGTCTGACAATGAGATTGCTTTATCAGAGAAAAGGTTTGCAAACTTTGGTAATGGATATGGATTTCCTGAAGACCTATGGGGGCAGACTATAAACAAAACGGCTGACTATCTGTTTCACTATGCCTTGAAAGTTAGAGATTTGCTTGAGGAGGTAATACCCCAAACAAAAGACAGCGAAACAAAGCTACACTATCAGTATTTGTTGTTGCAGTTCAAGGCGATATTGTAGTTCTATATATAGCTTACAACACTCGTTTGGTAAATGCGTAAATTAAACCACCCAACGAGTGTTTTTTGTTTTTATTCCCTTCAGATGTTTTGTTTCTGCTGTATTTGTGCTATTTCCAAACCGTATATGGCTGACTTGTTGATTATATACAGTTTACTTCCAAACTATATATGTTTTAGAAGTGAATGATATATACTTAAACTCTTCTTTTCAGATGCTTATAGCTTGCTAAATGCTTGTTGTTAGTGTGCTTTTACGTTGTATTTCACTAAAATAATCTCTATCTTTGCACCCGATATTTTTTCAGAATTTAATAACAAAACAATATTTATAGATGGCTTTACAGTGTGGAATTGTTGGATTGCCTAATGTTGGTAAATCTACACTTTTTAATTGCTTGTCTAACGCTAAGGCGCAGGCAGCAAACTTTCCTTTTTGTACAATAGAACCTAACGTTGGCGTTATTACGGTGCCAGACGAAAGACTAAATAAACTTGCAGAGATTGTTAAACCACAGAGAATTGTTCCTACAACGGTTGAGATTGTTGATATCGCTGGGCTTGTGAAAGGTGCGAGCAAAGGAGAAGGGTTGGGAAACAAATTCTTGGCAAATATCAGAGAAACAGATGCTATCATACACGTTCTTAGATGTTTCGATGATGAAAATGTAACCCACGTAGACGGAAGTGTAAACCCTGTGAGAGACAAGGAGATTATTGATTACGAACTTCAGCTTAAAGATCTTGAAACTGTTGATAGCAGAATACAAAAGGTGCAAAAGCAGGCTCAAACGGGAGGAGATAAGGTTGCTAAGTTGATGTATGACGTATTGGTAAAATATAAAGCTGCTCTTGAAGAAGGAAAGTCGGCACGTACGGTGTCGTTTGACACTAAAGACGAGCAAAAGGCTGCTAAGGAGTTGTTCCTTCTAACCAGCAAACCAGTAATGTATGTCTGCAACGTGGACGAAAAGAGTGCTGCAACAGGAAATAAGTATGTTGATATGGTAAGAGAAGCAGTGAAAGACGAGAATGCAGAGATACTTGTTGTAGCTGCACGCACAGAGGCTGATATTGCTGAACTTGAAACATACGAAGACAGACAGATGTTTTTAGAAGAAGTTGGGCTAAAAGAGTCTGGAGTGGCACGTCTTATACGTTCTGCATACAGTTTGCTTAATCTGCAAACATACTTTACTGCAGGAGTGCAAGAAGTAAGAGCATGGACATTCGAGAAAGGCTGGAAAGCACCTCAATGTGCAGGAGTGATACATACCGATTTCGAGAAAGGCTTCATTCGTGCAGAGGTTATCAAGTTTGACGACTATATAAACTATGGCTCTGAAACGGCTGTGAAAGAGGCTGGTAAGCTAAGCGTTGAGGGCAAGGAATATGTTGTGCAAGACGGTGATATTATGCACTTTAGGTTTAATGTGTAGTGTCTGTTCTTGCAAAGTATTGAGAGTTTACATACAATGTATATACAGTTTACACA
>JAUMWZ010000085.1 GCA_030529405.1 Bacteroides sp.
GACAGCATCTCCTGGGTCTACATCATAGTAGAAACCATTTTCGATAGCAGGTCCTATACCAAACTTAATTCCAGGATATAGTTCTTGCAATGCCTCTGCTAATAAGTGTGCGCTAGTATGCCAGAATGCATGTTTACCTTCTTCATTTTCCCATTTGTAGAGAACAAAATCCGCATCTTCATTTATCGGTCTTCCCAAGTCATAAGTAACGCCATTGACGCCACACGAAAGCACATCTTGCGCCAAACGCGAGCTTATGCTTTCTGCTATTTGTAGTCCTGTTACTCCTTTTTCGTATTCTCTTACCGAGCCATCAGGAAAAGTAATCTTTATCATATTATATTTATGTGTTTATTTTTCTGAGTTTTGCAGACAAAAGTACAACTTTTATCGGAGTTAGAAGTATAACATAGTATTAAAAAACTTATATCACACATTTTATAAGGTGTATATTCCTCTTTTTTCTAAATTGTATTTACTCCACTTCTAAGTTATATATCATTTGAAAGTAGATTGTATATAGTTTATTTCTAAACTGTATATGGTTTGAAAGTAGGCTATATACAGCTGACTTGCAAACTGTATATAGCCTACTTTATATTATATATGCTTTATTTGTGGGGGGAGTATAGGTGCCGTGTGGGGCGGTTATTGGTTTTGTTTTTGTGCAATACGTTTTATGATGTTGTATGCAGAGAATATTCCTAGTTCTCCTGCTTTGCTGAGGTCTGAAACGGCTTGTTGTGTATTCCCTAACTGTATATTTGTTATTCCTCTGTTATAGTATGCTTCAGCAAAATCTTTGTTTATCTCTATTGCTTTAGTATAGTCAATAAGTGCAGCGGTATATTCTGTCATGTTAAAGAATATGTTTGCTCTGTTATAGTATGCATATTCAAAATCGGGAGCCAGCTCTATTGTGTGGTCTAAGTCTTTCTTTGATGCCTCGTATGCTATTGCCATTGCTGTAGCATCTTTATTAGCATTGTCTTTGTCCTCACTTCTTCTATACTCTATTAGCTTATTGCTTATCACCGAACGCATAAAGTATGCAGGGAAAAACTTATCGTTTCTTAGCGTGATGTTAGTGAGGTCAGTTATTGCGCTTTCAAAGTCTTGTGTCAGATAAAAGTCCATTGCTCTGGCAAAAGCTGTCATTATGTTTGTGGAATCTTTTGTCATTTGTAGAGAATGATTGTTTATCATCTCGAAATGTTGAGATACCAATTCTTCGGATAAAGGTGCTTCTGAGTTCGTAATGTGCAGAGGCTTTGGCAGTAACCCTCTACTGTTTATCTGCTCAATGGTTTTATTGTATGTGATAGACTTTATTACCTCATTATACTTTTTGTAATAAGTCAGCACGAACATAGGCTCTATTTTTATCTCTATGTTTTTATTCTGCACCTTTCCACGATACTCATTTTCGTATTGGCGAGTGTATTCTGACTCCTTGGCTACAAGTACTTTTGAGTAGCTATCTATGTTGTTTTCTTCCTCTTTTCTTGTTGCCTCTTCTTTCTTGTCTGCATTCCTGTCTTTCTTAGGCTTATATCCTTCAATCTGAGCTTTCATCAATACGAAGTTATCTTTTTCATACCCTGCCTTGTCGCCAATCTTCTTTCTTGATTCGGCTCTTCTGTAATATCCCTCTAAGAAGTCAGGATATTTGCTCAAAACGGTGGTGAAATCGTCTATTGCTTCTTTATGGTTTCCCGTTTCGGCAAGCAATATTCCTCGGTTGAATATAGCCATCATATTGTCTGGCTCTGTTTCTATTACGAAGTCAAAGTCCTCAATTGCTCTGTTGTTGTCGCCTATTCTTGCTCTCATCAAACCTCTGTTGTAGTGTGCAACGAAGTTGTTTGGCTCCACTTTTATAGATAAGTCATAGTCTGACAAAGCACCCTTTAGGTTTCTTTGATTAACTCTTGCCAACGCTCTGTTTATGTATGCAGATGCATTGTCTGGATTTATCTCGAGCGATTGATTAAGGTCTGATTCTGCCTCCTTATATTTTTTCTGTTGAAGGTTTATCATTCCTCTAGCCAACCAAGTAATATGGTTGTAGCGATCTATCTTTATTGCTTCTTCAATATCTTTAATGGCAGCAACTGTGTCCTTCTTATTTATGAAGGCTTCGCTTCTCATTAGCAGTCCACTTGAATATTTAGGTCGGAGTGAAAGAAGGGCGTTCAAGTTGCTAATAGCACTGTCGTAATCTTTCTTTTGTAGATTAGCCAACGCTATGTTGTGCATTGTGGGAATGTCCTCAGGGTATAGTTTCAGTGCTGTCTGATAATCGGCTATTGCTTCATCATACTTGCCTTGTTTCACTCTTGACATTCCTCTAACTTGATATGCACCTACTACAAACGGGTTTCTGTCTATTGCTTCGTTGCAATCTAACTCTGCTCCTTTATAGTCTTCAAGACTAATCTTGGCAATAGCCCTATAAAAATACGCCTCGTATAAGTATGGCTTGGCATTGATTATTTGATTAAAGTATCTGATAGAAAGTATATAGTCCTCGAAATATATTGCATTTTTAGCCATAGTCATAACCCTCTCAGTGTTTATCTGAGAAAAAACCACGACAGGAATCAATAGTATTGCGAGGATTATCTTTCTTATCATACTTTCCGATAGTTTTATTGTTTCACTTGCTTCATTGGATACGAGCTTCTAGCCTTACCTTTTAGCATGTTGTTTAGCTTGCTCTTTATCATCTGTTTTCTTATTGGTGCTATGTGGTCTATAAATAGTTTTCCGTCTAAGTGGTCAAACTCGTGCTGCATAACTCTTGCTAAAAAACCTGTAACAACTTCTTCGTGTTGCACAAAGTTCTCGTCCATATACTTCACTTTTATGGTGTTTAGCCTCTTAACGTTCTCTCTAAGTCCCGGCAAACTAAGACAGCCTTCTTCCATGCTCTCTTCTTCTCCGCTTTCTTCTATTATGTGTGCGTTTATATATACCTTGTTATGACCTTTGTATTCAGGATATTCGTCCGACAGAGGGTCTAAAGATATTACGGAAACTCTTATTGGCAGTCCTATCTGTGGTGCTGCAAGTCCAATTCCATCGCTGTTCTCCATTGTTTCAAACATATTGGCTATTAGCTCTTTCAAATTAGGATAATCGGGTGTGATGTCTTCAGCTACTTTTCTAAGTACTGGTTGTCCGTAGATATAAATAGGTAAAATCATATTTTTATAATTATTTTCTTGTTTGTTCTTACTGTTTACTTGTTTTCTAAACCATACATCGCTGATTTGCAAACCGTATATAGCTAGTTTCTAAACTATATATACTTGTTTTTCAAACTGTATATACTTGTTTTCAGCCCTATTGTTTGTATGTTGTTGACAAAAATACTACTACTTTTTCTAAAGCCTTGCCTTTTTAGTTGTATAATGCACTTTTTGCTCGCATTGTTCGCTAAAATCTCCTGCTTTCTAAGTATGTTTGCAGTATTATCGTTGCGCTAACTTCGTCCACCAAGGCTTTGTTTTGTCGGTCTTTCTTCTTTATTCCTGCCTCTATTATCGCCCTTTGCGCAAGCACAGAAGTAAACCTCTCGTCTACATATTCTAGTGGTAGGTCGGGAAAGTTCTTTCTCATTCTGTTCACAAAAGGCTCTATGTTCTTCATGTTTTCAGAAAGTTCGTTGTTCATCTGTTTAGGCAGTCCTATGACTATTCTCTCAACGTTTTCTTTCTTCATATAGTCCACAAGGAAATCATACAATTTGTGTGTTTCCACCGTAGTCAGTCCGTTTGCAATTATCTGCAAAGTGTCTGTCACGGCTATACCTGTTCTCTTCTTGCCGTAGTCAATAGCTAATATTCTTGCCATATCTTTGTTAATATATAAACCTTACGTTGTCAATCCAAAAACTATTGCCTGGTGAGCCAATATAAGCTCCTCCGTGGCTCGATGAGAACGAAAGATAAAGATGTGTAGGCTGCTCGCCATCTTCGCTCCAACCCATATTCTTGACTGGTACGCTTTTTCCTTTCTTGTTTACTGTATAGTTTACCACCTCAATGGTCTCTTTTCTCTCCTTGCATATACTTTTTTCTGCCTCTTCCTTATTATATATTATGTCAAAAGTGGCATCATCTATCCAGTCGGTGTTACTTCTAAAGTATGAGTTCAATACTCCAACGGTTTTTGAATATACGTTTCCTTCCGAGTCTTCCCATCTCTTTTCAAGCACCAATGTTACTGCTGGATAGTCCTTACCCTCTATTTCTGACTTCCTGCCAAAGCCCGTTAGCTTTATTCTCTTATTGCTTTCAGACAGTCGTACCTTATAGTCGAACACCAGTTGCTTTGGTTTTTTGGTAAAAGGTATTCCCGTTTGAAGTATCTTTTGAGGGTTTTTTGTTTCTGTGATAGGCTCATTTACCGAGCCAGTGAATATTGAACCTGCTGCCAACACAGTTATGTTTACCAGTCCAAGCACCTTTACGCTCTCGATTCTTGTGTCTAGTCTGGCGCAAAACCCTTCTCCTCGTCTTTCTGGAAAAACGGAAGTGTTGGTTTTAGTTATACCTGCCACCTTAGCCATTACATTAGATGTTGCCCACGGAGAACCTTTCATGTTTCTGTATGGTATATCTCCTTTCACTGTTCCCCTAGGTGCAATTTCATATACATTCTTAGTGTTTCCGCCTATAACGAACGACTCTTTAATCTCTCTGTTAAGCCAGTTGTCCATGTCGCCATAGGGTATTAGCTCGCCCTTTGTTTGTGCTTTTGCTTGCGAACATATACAACCGATAAGGCAAACGTTTATGAGTAATATCTTATGTAATATGCTTAGTTTCATAACCATTGTTTTTGAGTAAACAGATGCAAAGGTATAAAAATAGACTGTTTAATCATCTTTTTGATTATAGTTAAACAAGTTCAGCCTTAAAAAACAAGAGCAACAAACGTGTTACCGAATGTTGCTCTTTGTGTTTATGCTTTGTTTGCTTTTAGAATACTCTGTGCAAAATCCATGCTTGTTGGAAATCTTTTCTGCTTGGATATTTAGCCTTGAAGTCATCTCTTGCTACTGCCGCATCGTTTTTGTTTGCATGAGAACTTACGATAACTCTATACATAGCTATTTCAGCGTTGAATGCTATTGTAGGGTTATATCCTTCTCTTTCCAACATTTCTTTAAGTCCCTCTGCGTTAGCTTTAACTCCGAAGCTGCCTACTACTACTCCATACTCTTTCAAAGCAACATTTCCAGAAACAACGTTTACCTTTTCTTTTCTAACTGTTACTTCTTTCTTCGGAGCTGGCTTTTCAATTTCAAACACATCAACCACTTCTACAGCCTCTTCTGTAGTTTTTGTGGCTTGTTTCTTAGCTTTATCATAAGCTCTTCTGTATGCACTCTCGCTTGATTTGCAAGAAAAAAGTGTAAGTACAAAACACATACTTACCCCAACCAATAATAATTTTTTCATATCTGAATAAGTTTTATATTTCTCATTTAACCGTTTATCTGATAGCAAAGTAATTATTTATTTTCCATTCCACCAAACCTGTAAGCCCAAAAAGTTAAAATATCAGGTTTATTAACTATATATAAGTTGCATCTTATCTATATATTGTTATCTTTGTAACTGTATATAATTTACAACTCAATTGTATATAGTTACGATTGAGATAATATATAAACTAAAAACTCATTGTTATGAAAGATTTTAATGTTCTTTTTGCCTTTCTAGGCGGAGCGGCTGTAGGTGCAGCCTTGGGTATATTGTTTGCTCCTAATAAAGGGGAAGATACTCGTAAGAAAGTGATGGATATGCTCAAAGAAAAGGGGGTTAATCTTGAAGACAACAAGCTTACAGAGTTGGTTGATGACATTATCACTAAGGTGAAAGAAGTTAAAGGCTAACTGTGTAATAACTGATATTTTATAACTGTAATATTATGTTTTCTGACGATAACAACATTTCAAGTATCGAAAAACTGTTCTTAGAAATAAAGAAGTACATAACTCTGCAACGTGAATACGTAAAACTAGACCTAGCAGAGAAGTTGAGCGTGTTGCTCTCTTTATTAGTTCTTGTGTTTGTACTTATGGGAGTGGGTGTAGTAACGCTGTTCTACCTTACCACCGCATTCGTATACTCTATCAATCATCTTGTAGGTAGTGTTGCCATTAGCTATCTGATAGCTGCCGGCTTAAATATGCTTATAATCTTGATAGTCTATGCATTCAGGAAAAAACTGATATATGCACCTATCATAAACTTCATATCTAAGCTGTTTTTAGAAGATAAAGATAATCAAGAAAAGTAATACCCCTATGACACAAAGATATACGATAGAAGAAATAAAATATAAGAAAGCCTTGCTGAGAAATGAACTTCGCCAAAGCAAGAAAACAATAGCAGGTATAACCTCAAGCCTCTTTAAGCCAAGCGAAAAGACAAAGTCTACCGCTGGCTCAATCATGCAGGCTGTTAATGTCGGTTTTGCTGTTTTTGACGGCTTCCTAGCTGGAAAAAAACTTATGTCAAGATTAAAGAATTATCTAACTGGAGGGAACTGATAGTTAGACATCACACGGTATCGTTACAAACACCACACACGTGTTTTACTTATCATATATGCTTGATTTTTGAACTGTATATAGTTTGAAAGTCAAGCATATATAGTTTATGAAAGAGTTATATACAGTTTATTTCTTAACTGTATATGATTAAGAAGATATGTTTTCTTATATACCTTTCTTTTTATTATCTACCTACCTCTTACTTTTTTATATTCAGTGTCTTATACTAACTTCTCTTGTTGCACAGTCGCTTATATTCTTATTTAAGAAACCTTCTTCTATTAATTTGTCTTTA
>JAUMWZ010000086.1:0-2579 GCA_030529405.1 Bacteroides sp.
CCTTTGTTGCTCATCTCTTCTTTGCTATTATGTAAATTGGGTTATATGTTAGCGAAACTCCGTTTGGTGTTGAAAACAACGAACTATATTTCCTGCTGAAACTCTCTATACCCTGAGTGCTTGAGAATGTACTCTTTGCTTTCAAACCGTTTGTACCTGTGCTTTTTATGTGTCTTAAAACATCTATTGGTGTGTCAAATTCCATTGTCAATTCTTCCTCTTCTGCCGTGATAATATCACATTGCTTGCCGATGATGTCAGTCAGTTCCGACAGAGATTTATATGCTATTCCCGAGTTGGTAACTTCTTTTAGCTCCTTCATATTGCTTTTTCCGAAACTGCTGATAGCTATCACTCCACCTTTTTTGAGGTTGTTGCACGCCGTGTTTAAGAATAAACTTGGGTCTGTAAACCATTGAATTGTGGAGCAAGAGGCTATAAGGCACAAGTCAGACGGCATTTGTATGCTCTCTGCATCTCCTACAATACTGCCCATACTTACTCCGTTTTGCTCTAACTTCATACACTCAGCCACCATTTCTTCTGATATGTCATTGACCAAAAGAGTGTTTATTTGTAGGTTGTTTACAAGCCTTTCCGTCAAAAAACCTGTTCCGCAGCCTATCTCTAAAGCATTGTCTATGTCCGATTTACATACATTTGAAATCAGATTTATCATCTTATCGGCAACTTGTTTCTGTACGGTTGCGTGTTGGTTGTATGTGTTTTTTGCCTTGGCAAATCGTTTCTTTATCAGTTCTTTGTCCATATTGCTTTTGTTAAGCATTATAGCTTTATTTTATTGTTGTATTTGTTGTCGTTTCAGTCCTTGAATGTCCGTTTTGCAAACTATAAACAGTTTATTTGTTGGTTATATATAGTTTAGTTTCAGTTTATATATAGCTGGTTTCTAAACTATATATGGTTTGTCAATACTTCCTTTTATTACTGTTTGTCCACTTCTTTTATTATGCTTTCCATTCGTTCACTGTTATAGTGTGCCTCATCTACAATAATCATCTCTTTCGTGTGTTTCTCCCACGCCTTTTGTTGGTTGTTTTGCAGAAATATATAGTCATTTTTACCGATGAAAACCCTATCCCAAACGATGTTTGATGCAGGCTTTTCTGACGAATACTGCTCTATGAGCCTAAGTTCTTCCTTTATTTCTTCTATGTTTCTATTAGGAGCATTGTTCAAAAAAATCTCATACTGAACTTTATCTCCGCACATTCTTATTGTGAATTTGCGCATACTTGGCTCTGAAATATTATTCAGTGTTGCGCTAAACACAGCTTTCTGTATTCCTCTTTCATCGTCTATCGGAGTTTTTGTTCCGTTTATTGCCGTGCGACTTGATATGTTAAGCCCGTCTAATTTATCGCTTACAAAGTCCACAGCCCACACACCCATAGACCACGCTATTATATGTATGACGTTGTAGGTAGATATGATTTCCTTGTTGAAAGTCATATCCCGATAGTCATAGCATATTGCAAGGTCGTTATCGGTGTGTATGTTTCTGAACAGATTTGCGTTCATTGCCCAGCCTGCAAATACAAGGATAAGGCTCTTACTGCCTTCTTTTTTTATGAACTCCGTCTTCATTTCAGCGTCAGATTAAGTTAGCAAGTTGTCTTATTTCTTCTTCGGTAATAGATGCATTAAGCGATATTCTCAGGCGAGATGTACCTTGTGGAACTGTCGGAGGACGTACTCCAACAGCATAGAAACCTTTATCTCTCAACTCGTTTGCCTTTTGCATAGTTGTGCGGCTATCACCATACACCACGGGAATGATATGAGATGTTGATGTGTTCTTATATCCTTTCTGCTCTAACAGTTGCTTAAGCAGGTGGCTTATGTGTTTAAGGTGCGCTCGCTCACTGCTCATTTGCATCGCTTGCTTAAAAGCAAATATGCTCCAACTGATGTTTATTGGTGGCAGTGCAGTAGTGAAAATGAAAGTACGCATCTTGTTGATTAACAGTTCTCTCATCTCTTTTTTGCAGACAATATATGCTCCCACAGAGCCTAAAGCCTTACCAAATGTGCCTACAAGGCAATCAATCTCGCCGATAACTCCTTGTTCTTCCGCACAACCTAAGCCTTTCTTGCCCCTAACACCAACAGCATGTGCCTCATCAACATAAAGCATCACATTAGAATATCTTCTTTTTATATCTACAAGCCTACTAAGGTTTGCCTCGTCACCGTCCATACTGAAGATGCTTTCCGTAGCTACAATAATTTTATTGTATTCATCATTATGCTCCGAAATAAGCCTCTCCAGTTGGTCAATGTCATTGTGTTTGTACCTCAAATATGTTGAGCCAGAAAGTCGTATTCCATCAATTAAGCTGGCGTGTATTAATTTGTCGGCAATGATTAGAGTATTCTTGTCAGCCAAAGCAGGTATTATTCCCGTGTTAGCATGATATCCACTATTGAAAATCAATGCTGACTCTGTACCGAAACTGTCAGATAACAGTCTTTCAAGCTCTACATATTCAGGGAAATTACCAGTCATAAGTCGCGATGAAGATGAGCTTGCTATGAAGTTGTCTATGCTTATTTGA
>JAUMWZ010000086.1:2679-6804 GCA_030529405.1 Bacteroides sp.
CTTATCCACACGCCTTCTTGAACAAATACAGTTTGCAACTCAGCTATATTTACTTGACTTCTCAACTGTACTACACCTATCGCGCCAAGTGTTCTTACTTCTCTCACACAAGAATTATCCTTTAACGGAGCAAGTCCTTCTGTTAGCAATCTCTCTATTCTCTTTACGTCTTTAATCCATTCATTATTAAGAAGTAGTTTAAGCGATTGCACCGCCACAGCACAAGCTAATGGATTCGCCATAAACGTTGGTCCGTGCATGAAAACTCCTGCCTCTCCGTTTGAAATAACCTCTGCCACGTGGTTGGTTGTCATCACTGCCGACAGAGTTAGATAACCACCCGTTAGTGCTTTGCCTACACACATGATGTCAGGTATAGTATGTGAGTGTTCTAAGGCAAACATCTTACCAGTTCTACCAAAGCCTGTTGCTATCTCATCAAAGATTAGAAGAACATCATTTTCTTTACATATTCTTTTTGCTTCAACAAGATATTGCTTGTTGTAGAACCTCATTCCGCCTGCACCTTGTACTATAGGTTCGAGTATGAAAGCTGCAATTTTGTCCTTGTTTGCTTTAATTGTGTCTTCAAGTTCCTTTACATCATCTGGATTCCATTCATCATAAAATCCACATTGAGGAGAGCTTATGAATATTCTCTTAGGAAGTGACGACCCAAATATATTGTGCATTCCTGTTACTGGGTCACACACTGACATTGCATTCCAAGTATCTCCGTGGTAACCACTTCTTATTGTAACGAAGTTGTCTTTTTCTTTTCTGCCTAACGATTGTTGATATTGAACAGCCATCTTCATTGCTACCTCGACAGCAACAGAGCCTGAGTCGGCAAAGAACACACGTTGCATATCCACAGGGGCAAGTTTTAGCAATAGCTTTGTTAATTCTATTGCCGGAGAGTGTGTTAATCCTCCGAACATAACGTGCGACATTTTGTCAATCTGTGTCTTTGCCGCATTGTTCAACGCTTCATTGTTGTATCCGTGAATAGCGCACCACCACGACGACATTCCATCTATCAGAGTTCTTCCGTCTTCTAGTTTTAGGGTGCATTTATCTGCACTTTCCACCTTGTATGCAGGTATTGGATTTGTTGCAGATGTATATGGGTGCCATATATGATTCTTATCGTAGTCTATGTCATCAGGCAGTTTGTATCCTACTTCTTTTATCATCACTTTGTCTTCGTCTACTTTCGACCCGATAGTAGTTAATAAATCTCCCACAATTGCAGAATTAACTCCTATGTACATAGCCTTTTTCATCGTGTCATTCGATAATTGTGAGCGTCCACCTGCAAAGCGTAAGAAGGCACGAGGGTTAAGGAATCTGAACACAGCCACAGTACGAAGTATGTCTTCATCGGTTAGTTTTTCTGTGTTCTGTAAAGGTGTTCCTTGTATTGGGCTAAGTATGTTGATAGGAATAGACTGCACTTTCAGGTCTCTAAGTGTTATTGCAAACTCCACACGTTGTTCCATTGTTTCGCCCATACCAATAATACCACCGCAGCAGATGTCCATACCTGCCTCAATGGCATACCTTAATGTTTCTTTTTTCTCTTCTTGCGTGTGTGTAGAACAGAGATTGTCGAAGTGTGAAGGGGCTGTTTCTAAGTTGCAATGATACCTTCTCACGCCTGCTTCGTATAGCTTGCTCATTCCTTCTTTATCAACAAGTCCGAGCGATGCGCATAAGTTTATAGAAGATTTATCTCTTAGATGTTCGTAGATTTTGCAGATATGTTCCAGGCTTTTCTTGCTTGGTTTGCGTCCGCTTGTTACTAGAGAGAAGCGGTTGATGTTTTGTTTTTCGTTGTATTGTGCCTGCCTTAGACATTCATTTTTAGAAAGCAGGTCGTATGTTTCGATGTTGGTGTTGTAGTGGGCAGACTGTGCACACCATTTACAGTCTTCTGAGCATTTTCCTGATTTGGCATTGATTATTGAACACATATCAAATTCTTGCGATGCCATTTGTGCTGTAATCTCGTGTGCAGCCTCATATAGTTCTTCTGCATTACAGTGTAGTGCAAGCCACAGAGCTTCTTCCTCTGACACTTGTCCACCATTAAGCACAAGATTTTTTATCTTGTTTATAGTCATAATTAAGTCTGTTTGTGATTTTTGTTTTTTAATAGATATGTCGGCAATATCTTTACATACTCGACCTATATGTACAATCTTTCCCATAGAAACGAACATGGCATAACTCTTGCGTGTCCATTTCTTGAATATTAGGTTTGTGTTATTTGATTTCTTTTTGTACATATTTCTCGTTTGCCGACATTAAAGTTTGGCAAAAATACAAATAAACTTCATCTTTTACCCATATATTGCCAGTTTGCAAATGATATATTGTCATCTTGCAAACTGTATATAGCTTACTTGTAGACTATATACAGTTGATTTTCAAACTATATATCATTTGCAAACCGATTCTTTAGGAGATGTTTTTTGGGGTATATTTTTTTATTTTTCGCTTATACCTTTTCTTCGTAACATCTCATAATCTTCTTCTTTCAGATTGATGTTTGTCAGTGGCATAGCCTTGTTATGGTCGTTCAGATATACTCTTGATGTTGGCAAGAATTTGTCGTTACTGACAGATAAAGAACTGTTTAGACTACTGCTTTCTATTCCTGCAATTTCTAGTGTGGTGTGATATAGAGAACTGCTCGATGATATGTCCTTGTCTTTATTTGCTTTTAAGTTGCCATACAAATCGTTGTATGTCTGACTGTATTTTTCAGACAACCACACCACGAAAGGAACGTGAATTTGGTAGTAAGATGGGGTAGGAGAGGCGTGAAGGAATAGTTTTCTTCCGTCATCAAAAATATCTTCTCCGTGGTCAGATGTATATATCATTGTCGCAGTAGCATCTTTGCTTTTTAGCAAGTCTATTATGCTATGCAAGAAAAAGTCAGTATATACTATGCTGTTATCGTATGCGTTGTGCAGGTTGTCCTTATATACCACACTTGCATCTACCGGATAGTCTGGCATGAAAATAGCTTTGTCTTTTGGGTAACGCTCACGATAATTAAAGTGAGAACCGTATGTGTGTAGCACAATCAACTGTTTCTTGTGTCCTTTATCTATCTCTTGTTCCACCAATCTAACAAGCTCTGTGTCCATAGGATTATTGCTGTTTGCTCCACCTTGTTCTTTGATGAAAAGATAAGTGTCTGCCTCTTTGCCAAAAAAGTCGATGAACGAATTGTTGTATCGTTGATTAGAGAAAAAAGCTGTCTTAAAGCCAGCTTGCTTGAATGCTGTAATTATGCTTTTCTTTGTATATATCTGGTTAAACGAATGTGCATCTACTTCAGACAAAAGCATAGGCACACTCTTGTGTGTTGTGTTAGATTCTGACAATACTTTACTGAATGTAATTACTCCGTCTTCTTTGCTAAGTAGCGGATTAGTGTTCTTTTCGTATCCGTATATCTGCCAATTATAAGCACGAGAAGTTTCGCCTATAACAAGAACATATATCTCTCTTTCGTCAGATGAACGTGTTGATAGGGCAGAGATGCTATATTCTTTCGAACTTTCTTTATATTCAATGGTCTTGATATGCCTTTCTACCGCCAACTTTATATTGTAGCATACGTTCACAGGGAATAGGTGTAGCTTGGCTTGATAGTTGCTTTGTGTGGCGTATGTAGCTATAAGCATACCAACAGATGCTACAAGCAGAAGTAGAGAACGCTTTTTCTCCTCCTTTTTTGTTGCATCTTTCAGTGCAATTTGTTTTCTCCAAATCACTCCAGCAACAATAAGTGTAGGCACATACATTATCAGAATGGTTATAATTGCAGGTAGCATATTGTTCAAAAGCTCCATAGCCTCGCCCGTATTTGTTGTAGTTAGGTTCAAAAACATATCTACTGCAATTACCGACTCTCCAAACAGATAAAGCAAAACAATCTGAAATGCGCCCAAGAATATTATCGGAAACATTATCCACACTGCTTTACCTATGTTTTTAGTGTATGATAAGTAGAGGTAATATAAGCTAAGTGGCACCATAATGTTGCACACCTTTGCCATCACAGATATAGGTTCTGTAACAGAAAGAGCAATGTTTGGCACGATG
>JAUMWZ010000087.1 GCA_030529405.1 Bacteroides sp.
ATTGCTATTGCAGCTTGTATTAAGACGTGTGGAGTCATAGTGTAATAATTCTGCCTCCCTCTTCTGTGGTCTCTATGTTTACTGTCATAGTGTTTTCAGGAAGAAGTTCCTCTATCAGTTCGGGCCACTCTATGAAACACAAGTTTCCACTATAAAGGTAGTCTTCATAGCCCATATCATAGACCTCTCCCAATTGCTTTATGCGATAGAAATCAAAGTGATAGATTGCCTCGTTTTTATCCTTTGTTCTGTATTCGTTCACAATAGCGAATGTAGGAGATGCAACAGTATCTGTCACTCCTAGTTCTTCGCATATTGCTTTTATGAGAGTAGTTTTCCCAGCTCCCATCTTTCCATAAAAAGCAAATACTTTATTACTCCCTATATGTGATATGAATTCTTTTGCAGCCTTCTGCAAATCATTTATGCTATCAATCTTTATTTGTGCCATTTCTGTTTTGTATATGGTTGTTCTGCAAAATGTATTTACTTTGTTTTCAAAGTATACTTACCTAATCTGCAAGTTGTATATATAATAATGAGGAAGAAAATTATTGCTGCTCCAGATGGTACTTGCAGCTGATATGATATAAATAATCCTCCCAAACAACCAATGAAGGCTATCAGTACGGATATTATCATCAACTTGTTGAATTTTGCTGTAAATAAATTTGCTGTCATTTGAGGTATCGTAAGCAGTGATATTACCATAACTATACCTACCATTCGTAGAGTTGCCACTATAGTAAGAGCTATGAATGCCATGAGTATGTATTCAAGTATGTTTACAGGAATTCTCTGAGAACGTGCATATTCCTTGTCAAACGCAAGGTATAGTATTGGTCTGTTGTATGTCGTGAAAAAAGCTATAAGAGAAATACTTATCACAGACAAAACAATTAAATCTTCAATCCCTATTGTCAAGATATTGCCGAAAAGATATGAAGACAAGTCTGTTGCATATCCTGGAGTTAGAAATGTGAAGATTATACCTACCGCCATGCCTAAGGTCCAAAATACGGCAATTGCAGAATCCTCTCTCATATCACTCTTACTGCTTAGCCATTTAACACCAGCTGCCGAGGCTACTGCAAATATAGCGGCTGAAAGTATTGGAGATATACCTGTGTATAGCCCTGTACCTATTCCGCCGAACGAAGCATGGGTGATTCCACCACTTATGAATACAAGTCGTCGAGATACTATATAAGTTCCGATTATTCCGCAAGCTATACTGCTGAGCAAACTGCCTATGAGTGCGTACTGAAAGAAAGTATATTGTAATATGTCCAAGTTTACTTTTTCTCTATTAGTGTGTTAGTCTTTCTCTTCGTTCTGTCATTATGAGTATCAACTCATCTTTCATATCTTTTGGAACCTCTATACCTCTCAACTGAAGGCTTCTTATCCAAGCTGCAATTTCATCTTCGTTTGTTGTGTAAAGTATCTGTCTAAACTCCTCAACCTCCTCTTGCGTGTATTCGTCTTCTGCTTTTCCAATATGTCTGTCCAGCTCATGGTCGTCGAAATATTCTATTTCTTTGCTCACCGCCGCCAGTAGACTGTCTTTTTCACACATCTCATGTTGCCCGCAACAACCACTGTCATCAATCACTGTAGAGGCTTTTTCTGCCTCCACAGTGTTGTTGTTTGATTGTTCAGTTGTCTTACTTCTAATCCATTTGGTAATATAGGCTATCACGCCCAATACTATAAGAGATAGTAATAGTACCTTCATTTTGTTGTCAGTCTTATTTTATTTTTCAGTCGGCAAAGTTACTTCTATTGCTGGTCTTTACTGGCTTTTTCTTCTATTTTACTTTTGTTATATTTTGTTTCTTTCTGTGGTATACATCACATAATACATTTCTTTGGTGTTGTTATTTTATCTCTAACACCAAAGATGCAGGGAATATTCTCTCAGGGTCGAAGAATGTAGCGCAACTGTTTACCATACTTTCAATGTTAGGCTCTACTTTCCCTTGGAAAACTCTATTGCCGTTGATGTTTACTGTTACTTCTTCGTCAAGGTTTACAAGCTTTTCGCTCAAGTAGAGTTTTATCTTTCCTGATTTTAGTGGAGTATATTTTTTGTTAAATCTCAACCATATTCCCCATCTTTTATCCTTCTCTGTAGGTTGATATTCTACATTGTCTACTGTTATATTAACAACATTTCCTTTTATATCCATATTGTAGAAAGTTCTGCCGTCTTTTTGAGGTCGTTCTATAATCTGTATGTTATAGAAGCCTTTTCTTCTCTGTCCGTCTAGCTCGAAATCTTCCCACATCACTTGCTTAGGTTGTGCCACTCTGCTGAAGCTCTTTAGCCAAGGGGTTGTTTCACTATAACTAATAATGTGTCCTTCGCCTGGTATAAGTTGTATGTTATGATTGAAAGCTCCAGGGTTCTCTTTTTGTAGTCTTTCAAATGTTTCTTTGGCGTATGCTGTAAGCAGATTTCTGCAATACATATAGTCTTCTGAGCCTGTTCTTAAACTAAATGCTATGTTTCTGCAGTTCTCAACTGGCGTGTTTTCCAATGGTTCTCCACCTGCCATTGGTCCTGCTCCAGCAAGATAGTCTGCATAGAATGAAGCTAATCTCTGACTACCATATCCTCCTTCAGACACACCTATTATGTAGACTCTGTTAGGGTCTATCTCACCTCCTACAAAACCTAATCTTAGAAGTTTCTCCCACGCAAATTGCTTAGCCTTTTGCCACCAACGATAGTATGGTCCTTCGTTTGGTATCTGAGGTATGAAATAAGCTGAAGGAGCATCATCAAAGCCTCTGCACATTATAAATCCCATCTGCCACTCTCTAGCCTTTGGTCCAGAGCCGTGTGTGTAGATAAACAAAGGGTATTTGCCTTCTGTAATATCATCTTTGCTACCGTAGTGGAATGGCATTATTGCTGGTATATCCCATTCTTCTAGCAGTGTCCAACTTGATTTATTGTATTGCGAGAGAGGTTCAAGATGACCCAGCTTTTCTTCTTGCTTTTGGTCGTTAGCCTCTTTCCATTCCTTCCAGATTCTGTTTTGCGCTTCTTTTATCTCTCCTGTTTTTATAGTTTTCTTAAGCTGAAACAGTTGCAGATTCTTCTCAGTTAAGCTCTTAACTAAGTATGATTTGGCTTCAGAGTATATATCACCTGTAAATTCATTCTCTTTAGTTTCCTTTTCAGGCTCTTTTTCTTCTTTGTTTATATCTTTTTTGCCTTCTGCTTTTTCGTCTTTTTTCTCTTCTTTCAGCTCCTTCTTGTCTTCTTTTTTATCTTTCTGTTCAGGAGCAATATTGTTTGCGTCTACACAGTTAGTGAAACTCATCAGAATGATGAGTGCTAATCCTTTTTTTAATATTGTGTTCATACTTATGTTTTAATTACAGCTTCTCTACCTTGAAGTTTGTTACCTTACTTTTGAAAGTTCCTGAATGTCTTAATGGGAAAGACAGTGTTCTTATGTACTTCATCTTTGTTTTTGGATCTTCAAAGTGTTTTGTCTGTATGTTCATATCTTCTACTAGCTTTCCGTTTATAAACAATTTTGTGTTAGTAGATGTTGTCTCTATTGCTATATTTATCTTCTCGCCTTGTCTCAAAGAGCGGTTGAATGTGTTCAGATATCCATCTCTTTCGAATCCTAACATACCCTTAACAGGATCGCTAAGATAGAACACAGCATCTTTAGAGAATAGAAGTTTTGTGCCTCTTCTCTCTTTATTTACCTCTATGTCAAACGATATGCGATGTCCATATCCAGCTTCTCTTGCGTCGTATAAAGTTTTAGGTTTAAGCTCACTCAACTGATATTGCACTCCCGATGTTAGTCCCTTGTTGAAACGTCCAAGTAGGTTTACGTTTGGAGCCTCGCTTAGTGTGTGTCTTCTTTTGTTGAAGTCTTCAAACGAAGTTTTAGGGTTTTTGCCTGTCCACATCTTTACTGACAGCGTTTGCATAGCTGGATAAACACGATGGTGTATGTCTCTTGTAGATATTCCATTGCCTACGTGGTCGTTCCACACAGCAAACATACCGCCCAATATGTTAGGGTCTTTTTCCTCGAACTCTTCTTTTCCTATCTTGGCTGGTGTCCAGTTAGCATATAGGTGTTTGATGTTAAGATAGTCGTAATAATATCCTGCAAGTGGAACGATGTAAAGTGCGCCGTCAGGAATGCTTACTAGCTTGTATCCTTGTTTTATCATATCTCTTGGTTCTGCATATCCGTTGTACCAAGCAAACATCAGTACGTTGTCAGACTTAACAGGTGTGTCGCCCTTTGCGTGAGTTAGCGCACCCCATATACATGCTTGTTTTCCGAAACTTTCTACATATTTAATGTATCTATCTGTCAGATAGCGGAATTTTTCTACTACTTCTTTCTTTGCGTTAGAATATTCATCTGTTCCTATGTGCATTCTTTTGCTGATGAACACAGGATTTTCTCCGCCAAGATATTCTTTAAGTAGATTGTCTATGAAAGTGTATGTTTCTGGCTTGAATAGGTCTAAGTGGTCAGTTCCATATTCTTTACTGCCAATTTCAGGCATATATTGCGCAAACGCTAAAGAGTGTGCAGGGAAGTCTATTTCTGGAATGATTTCAACAAACTTGCTCATTCCTAGTTTTTGCAGATTTCTAAACTCGTCTTTAGTATAGTGTCCGTCTTGTGCTGCTAACCCTGGGTATGTTTCGCTTTCAAGTCGGAAGGCAGAATATGTTTTGTTCCAATCGCCTTCAAAGAACTGCTTAAATCCGTTGTCGTTAAGGTGTACTTGAAGTGTGTTCATCTTGTAGTAAGACATAATTTTTACATAGTCTTCTAAGAAGTGCATTGGTATGAACTTTCTTCCACAATCAAGCATAAATCCTCTCATTGCATAATCTGGATAATCTCTTATATATCCCTTAGGAAGTTTGTTGCCTTCTTGTTGCTCGCATATTTGGAGGATAGTTCTTGTTGCCCAATACACTCCGGTAGCTGTTTTTGCCCTAACTTCCACGGTCTTGTCTATCTTTATTTCATACTCTTCGTCTCCAGCCTTTTTATTGTTGCTTAGTGTGAAATATATTCCCCCCGCTTTAGGCTTGCTTGCTACTACCGAAAGTTCTACATTGAACATATCTTTATAGTCTTGTGCAAAAGTCTTTGCCACTTCTTCTAATTCTTGATGTTTAGGATTATAGAAGATGGTTGTTTCTTTGCTGATGTTTACAAAGTCTTTACCACCCTTCCATTCCTTTAATTCTGGAATTACGAAAGGCTTTTCGTTGATTTGTAACTGTGCAAAACTCAAAATCGGTACGATTAACAGTAGCAAAAATGATAGTCTTTTCATAGTTTCTCAGTTGTTTTTAGTTTGTTTCTTGATTATATATACTCTTGTTGTAAACCATATATCGTTTTCTCGTAAACTAATATAGCTTTTATTTCAAACTGTTTTTTATGCAGTCTTCTATTACTTTAGGAAAGTGAGCGTACTCAAGCTCGTGAACTTTCGTAGCCAGACTGTTGTAGTCGTCTGTTGAAGTAACATCACACTCCGACTTAAATATTATATCTCCCTCGTCGTAGTTCTCGTTTACGTAGTGTATAGTTATTCCGCTTTTCACTTCTTTAGCCTCTATAACAGCTTTGTGAACATTGTCGCCATACATTCCCTTGCCACCAAACTTAGGAAGCAATGCAGGGTGGATATTTACTATTGCCATTGGGTAGTGGCTGATAATTGCAGGTGGCACCTTCAATAAGAATCCGGCAAGGACAATAAAGTCTATGTCTTTACTTTTTAAGTAGTCAAGAACCTCTAAACCATCTGTCCACTTCTCTTTCTCAAAGACTACACTCTCAACACCTAATCTCTTTGCTCTCTCAAGAACGTATGCGTCCTTCTTATTAGTTATTATCAATTCTACTTTCGCAATACAATCTGCCTCCCCATTATCGTCTTTCTTCTTGCAGTTGAAAAACTCATAAATATTCTCTGCATTAGAGCCAGAACCCGATGCAAAAACAGCTATTTTTCTCATTTTATTCTCTTTTTGTGCACAAAAAAGGGGTAAATGTGCAAGATTTTCTCATTTATTGTCCTAAATATTTGCGCAAAAGGATAAATATTCATTCCTTTGCTCCGCAAAAATAGAGTATTTAATCATATTATTAACTAAAAACAAAAACTTATGTCTGAAATTGCATCAAAAGTAAAAGAGATTATTGTAAATAAGTTAGGAGTTTCACCTGAAGAAGTTACTGAAACAGCTGATTTCGCAAACGATTTAGGAGCAGATTCTCTTGATACTGTGGACTTAATCATGGCATTGGAAGCAGAATTTGATATCAACATACCTGACGAAGAAGCTCAAAAGATTAAGACAGTAGCAGATGCTATAAGCTACATTGAAGCTAACAAAAAATAATTTTCATCCGATATGGAATTGAAAAGAGTTGTTGTAACAGGTCTTGGCGCAGTTACACCAGTAGGTAATGGAGTTGCAGAATTCTGGAAGAACATTACCAACGGAGTAAGTGGGGCAGGACCTATTACTCATTTTGACCCATCACTGTTCAAGACTAAGTTTGCTTGTGAGGTTAAGGATTTTGATGTATCTAAGTACATAGACCGTAAAGAAGCGCGTAAGATGGACTTATATACTCAATACGCCATAGCTGTAGCAAAAGAAGCTGTAGAAGACTCTGGT
>JAUMWZ010000088.1:0-2621 GCA_030529405.1 Bacteroides sp.
GTGCCTTAGTGGCTAATTTGTTGGAAAACAGTTAGTTTGTGGACGGTGTAGAGCTAAAATCTAAACTATATAGAGTTGATTTGTAAACTATATATGTTTTGCAAATCAGTTGTATATGTTTTACAAGTGGACTATATATAAATTAAAACTTAACCGTATATGTTTGACTATCAAACTGTATAAGGTTTGTTTTTTGAAGAGTTATGCATCTTCTTCATACCTACGATATGGGCATAAAAAAGGCTCATGCTTTCTGTTGTTTGTCAAAAAGCACGAGCCTTTTATGTGTTGTATAACTCTGTGTTAGAATCTGATACCCACTGTTGCAAAGAAGTTTATATGCTTAGAGTTTGCATTTTCAATGTCTTTCAACACCTCTACTGTTTCGTCTTTTGCCTTCTTAATCTTTTTTATCAAGTCGCCTTCAAATTGGTCTACGAAGCCGTATTCCACACCTGCACGCAAGTAGAAACGAGAAACTTCTAGTGCTATAGAACCGTTCAAACCTGCATCAAATCTTTTGAACAATGATTTGTCTTTTATTCCTGCCTTAAATTCATCGCTAAACTTGTTAAACAAATCTGGCGCAACATCTTTAACTGTTCCAAACATATCTACTGATGTTCCGTCTATCTTCTTATTGGCAGACATTGCGTAAGAAATATATGGACCCACTTCGGCAGATACACCTAATGAGCCAAATAAGTCAAATCTTACTCCAAGAGTAACAGGCAAACTAAGGCTGTGGTAAGTGATTTTTCCTTCTTTCTTTAGAATGTTTTGTTCTTCCATAGCTCCGCCCATCTTATAAGTAATACCTGGTGCCAAGTAAAGGTTTGCCACATTAAAGTCTGCCATTCCCAGTTCAAGTGCAAGACTTGCACGTGCTCCTAACTTAGTGTTAGAATCTAAATTTTTTAACCAACCTTTATAAGATAAATTAGAGAAAGAAGCACCTAACTCAATACGTGGACTAACGCCTTGTGCGTTCAATCCTAAAGCCATCAAACTTAATGACAGCGCAAATAAAATCTTTTTCATGGTAAATATTTTTTTAATTATCCAGTTGCAAATATATAATATGAACACATTAAAGCAAACTATATGTCACTAAAATCTATGTTTTATCGTTTTTACGACTGTGTTTACTTTGAAAATAGACTATATATAACTGACTTGCAAACCATATATCACTGTGAAACAAATTGTATATAGTTTGATAACTAGCTCTATATGGCTTATAAACAGATGTGTTTCGCACTGCTTTTGTAGCAATAAGCACTCCTTTGTTTTACAGGTATTTTCCTCCTTCTCGAATACTTAGGCTACTCATCTTGTCTTTGTGCGTTTCTATGAACTTCCTAACCCATTCGGGGTTTGTCTTAGAATAATCTCGCAGACTCCAACCTATGGCTTTGTTTATGAAGAACTCATTACTGCCAAGATTGTTTATAAGTATTTTTTCCAGAAGATTTACGTTCGTCTTTTCCTTTCTTAGTAGCTGGTGGTCTATGGCTATTCGCCTTACCCAGAAGTCTTCATCAACCGACCATTGTAGCATCAAATTGTCCACCCTGCTGTCTGTTAGACCTATGTTTCCAATGATTCTATCAAGAAAGTCAATAGTGTCCCACCACTGCTTTGTCTTTACATATTTGAAAAGATGAGGAATGTCGTCATACGTCAGTTGCGACTGTTTTGCTGTTAGATAATCTAATGCGAAATACTGAAACTCACGATGTCCGTCCGCCCAGCAGAGGTCAAGCAACTCATAATCTATACCTTTCTTCTTTCGCTCTGATGATATGATGTGTTTACACTTAGAACGTCGCAAAGGTGTCTGTATTCCGTAGTGCATGAACTTATTTTTCATGTATTTAGACATATTCAAGGCTATGTCTTTATTTGAGCTTTCCTCAAATGCTTGCTTAATTTCTAAGTAAATTTTGTTCATATACAGTTTGTTTTTCAGTTATATATAACTGACTTGCAAACCATATATAACTGATAAGTCAGCTATATATGATTTAATTTTCTACTTTCTATCGCTTGAAGTGATAGTTTATTTTCGACATATACAAAGCATTGTAAAGGTCTACCTGACTAGCTAAGGTTATCAAGTCGTATATCCAGCCTAAACCGAACAAAGCTCCTGTGAAAAGATACAAAAGTCCGGTAGGTATCTTGCCCAAATAGAATCTGTGAACTCCCAAAAGTCCAAAGAAAAAGAGTAATAAGTATGCTACTAATTTTGATTTCATAATCCGTAAGTTTTTAATTGTTTATGCGTAAGCAAATATAACTATATATGCTTGAGAAGAAATAAATGGGGGCTGTTTTTATGACGGAATATTAAAGAAGATTTACAGATAGTCCGTTTATGTGCTTATAAGGTTCTTTGTTACGGTTTTTATTTATACTTTTGCCCTAATTTATAAATGACTTTTTCAGATGATAAAGTTCGATTATATAGTAGTTGGCGGAGGATTATCGGGACTCTATACTGCCTTTCTGTTGTCAAAGAAGGGCAAAGTGGCACTATTGGCTAAGACTTCTTTGTTAGAAAGCAATTCATATCAGGCACAAGGAGGACTAGCTGCTGTTACAGACGATGAAGATAC
>JAUMWZ010000088.1:2721-6696 GCA_030529405.1 Bacteroides sp.
TCTTGTGCTTAAAGAAGACAACATAACCATATTTGAACATCACATAGCAATAGAGTTGATAACCTCTGGTGGCAAATGTGTAGGACTTTGGTGTTACAACGAAAAAGAACACAAGCAGACAGCAATGATTAGTAGTGCGGTGGTGCTAGCCACTGGTGGCGCAGCTGCTCTATACAATCCTACTACAAACCCATTAACTAGCTTAGGAGATGGGCTTATCCTTGCACACGATGCAGGTGCCGAACTTATGGATTTAGAGTTTATACAGTTTCACCCAACTGCACTCTATGTGCCAAATGAATCGTCTTTCCTTATTAGCGAAGCTGTGCGTGGCGAAGGGGCATACTTGCTTGATGAATCGGGCAATAGATTTATGCTCGGAAAGCATGAGTTGGCAGAATTAGCGCCAAGAGATGTCGTTGCAAGAGAGATATACAACACTATGGAAAGGGACCATTCAGGCAGGGTTACACTGTCGTTGAAACATCTTGATTGCGAGCATATAACTTCTAGATTTCCTACTATTGCTAAGTATTGCAAAAGCAAGGGTATGAACCTGTGCGACAGTATTCCGGTTACGCCTGCAGCACACTATTCTGTTGGAGGAATAAAGGTCAATCTTAACGGTAAGACTTGTGTGGACGGACTTTATGCTGTTGGAGAAGTTTCGGCAACGGGAGTTATGGGGGCAAATAGGCTTGCATCTAACTCTCTTACAGAGTGTCTTGTGTTTGGAAAACGAATAGCTGACGACATACACAACAAAACTGTGAATGAAGATGTTATAATAAGTGAGAACGAACCATTAAGACTTTACGAATTAAGTAAAGAGAGTTTACTTGCAAACGAAGTAGAGTCTATAACTCAACTGTTAAGAGTTACCATGACAAAAGATGTGGGCATTGTCAGAGATAAAAGAAAGCTACTTGAAGCAATAGACTTTATAAAGAAAGTAATAAAGACAATTGAACCTAGAAAAGATATCTACGTGTCGCAACGACTATTATACAACAGATGCAGAGTGGCACTGTTTATTGCCAAGTCGGCTTTGCTAAGGAAAGAAAGTAGGGGAGGACATTTCAGAATAGACTACCCTAAAACCATTGAACAAGAAAAGGCATACCACACGCTGATAAAAGAAAATAATATATATCATAATAAGATTTGACTATGGAAGTAACAAACTATGTTTACAACGAATATATTGACCGTCTGATTGAACTATCGTTTGATGAAGATGTGTTTACTGGCGACGTTGCTACACAAGCAATTAAGCCTAAAAATGAATATGCAGAAGCTACACTTACAGCTAAGGCTGACGGAGTAGTGTCTGGCATTGAGATTGCACGTAAGGTTATTAGCTATCTTGGAGAAAGTGAATTCACTCCTTTAGTGAGCGATGGCGACTGGGTAACTAAGGGGCAAGACATCTTAATGATAAAAGCACGTTACGACCATTTGTTGAGCAGTGAGCGCATAATGCTTAACTTCTTGCAACGTATGTCTGGTATAGCAACTGCCACAAACAAGCTAGTCAAGCTGATAGAACATACTAACACAAAACTGCTCGATACACGAAAAACAATACCAGGACATAGAGTTACCGATAAATTAGCCGTTCGCCACGGTGGAGGAAACAATCATCGTATGGGACTTTATGATATGGCTATGCTAAAAGATAACCACATCAAAGCGGCAGGAGGCATCACTCCAGCAGTCGAACAAGCACGCCGTGTGTTGTCAATATCTACACGTATCGAGGTAGAAGCAGCTACTTTGGAACAAGTTAGAGAAGCACTTGCGGCTGGAGCAGATATAATTATGCTCGACAATATGAGTGTTGAGATGATGAAAGAGGCTGTTGCAATAGTCAATGGTAGAGCAAAGACAGAAGCATCAGGCAATATCAATGAGAACACAATAGTTGCTGTGGCAGAAACAGGTGTAGATTATATAAGTGTAGGAGCCTTAACTCACAGCGTGAAAGCTCTTGATATAAGTATGAACTTCAAAGAGTAAGAGATGAAAGACAGTTGGATTAAAGCAGGATACATAGACGAACCTATACCCAACGATATTGACTTGAAAAGTGAGATAAGAAGACTTTGCAATGAAAAGAATGCTATCATTCTTGCACACTATTATACAGAAGGCGAACTGCAAGATATTGCTGACTATGTAGGCGATAGTCTTGGACTTGCACGCAAAGCATCACAAACAGACGCAGATATTATAGTTATGTGCGGAGTTCACTTTATGGCAGAGACAAACAAGATATTGTGTCCCGACAAGAAGGTGTTGATTCCCGACTTGAATGCGGGTTGTTCGCTTGCAAATAGTTGTCCGGCAGATGCTTTCGAAGACTTTGTCAAGGCTCACCCTGAGCATACTGTACTTTCATACGTAAATACAAGTGCGGCTATAAAGGCTTTGACTGATGTTGTAGTAACATCGGGCAACGCCATACAGATAGTAGAAAGTTTTCCTAAAGATGCTAAGTTGATATTTGCACCCGACTATAATTTGGGAAACTATATCAATTCTGTGACGGGAAGGAATATGGTTTTGTGGAATGGAGCATGCCATGTTCACGAGCAATTCTCTGTGGATAAACTTGTAAAGCTAAAGAAAGAGCACCCAAACGCAAAAGTGTTGGCTCACCCAGAGTGTAAGAAAGTGTTGCTAATTCTGGCTGATGTGATTGGTTCTACTGCTGCACTCTTGAAACACGTTATAGAGAGTGACGAGAAAGAGTTTATTGTGGCAACAGAAAGCGGTATACTGCATCAAATGACAAAGGCTTGCCCCGACAAGAAGTTTATAACTGTTCCGCCAGAAGACAGTACTTGCGCTTGCAATGAATGTAGCTTTATGCGACTTAATTCGCTAAAGAAATTATACAACACACTAAATTATGAGTATCCCGAAGTAGACCTTCCTAAGGAAGTGATTGAAAAGGCAGTTAAGCCTATACAACGAATGCTTGATATTTCTGATAAGTTAGGATTATAATACAAATCGGCTGTGTTCATGAAAGAACATAGCCGATTTTGTTTCTACACACTTCTCTTTCTGTTTTTCTATTACCCTTTCCTTATCACATTTCCAATAATATCTCAAAATACGTGGTGTAAGACATCATTTCTAAACCATATATAGCCTACTTATAAACTGTATACTATTTGCATATAGACTGTATATAGCTGAAAAGTAAGCTGTATATAGTTTGCCCTTACCTTTCTAACACACCACTTTACGTTCCTTTTGCCTATACAATCTTTTCAATCATCACATGGCTGAAACTTAACATAAGTGTAACAGCTGAGTGTGCTTTGGTGTAACATCTAATGAGTTGTTTTGCACAGTGAAAAATAGAAAACATACAGACTAATTTTAATTGAATATTTATGAAGAAAAGAATTGTTATAGCATCGTTTCTTGCTGTTTCTCTAATTGCAAATGCTCAGCAGAAGTCACAAGCAGAGCTGATTGACAACCTAAATGAGCGTATTGAGGCTCTTGAATCGACTACCAGTGGTTTGAAAAAGCTAAAGGTTGGCGGATATTTTCAAGCTCAGTATCAGCATGGCGATAAAGATGCCTCGCTGAGAGTAGGCAACAAAAATGAGGCAAAAGAAGATAGTTTCAACAGGTTTGGTGTTCGTCGTGGACGTGTGAAATTCACGTATGACGAGAAATTTCTGCAAGGCGTTTTTCAGCTTGATATAACAGAAAAAGGAGTGGGAATAAAAGATGCCTACCTTAAGCTAAAGACTGGCAAGAACGTAGAGGCTGGTTTGCAGGCAGGTGTGTTCGACCGTCCGTTTGGACATGAAATAAGCTACTCGTCATCAAGAAGAGAATCGCCCGAACGTTCTATGATATTTCCTGTTCTTTTTCCTAATGAAAGAGACTTGGGGGTGATGTTTGGACTTGACATTAAGAAGGTGTTGCCGGTAGATTTGCTACAGTTCA
>JAUMWZ010000089.1 GCA_030529405.1 Bacteroides sp.
CGTCAAAAGAAAAGTTGGCTTGGGAGAAAGAACTTTGGGAAGAGTTTTCTGAAAAGAGATTCAAAGAAGGAAAAAGATATCCAGTAATAGGTATCTACGGAATGGCTATGGCAGGGAAGGGAATATTTGAGAATATGTCGCAAGAAGACAGACTTAAATATCTAGACAAGCTAAGCAACAATACCACCAACTGGTTTGATGAGTTGTTTAGAACATCTATATCACAAGGACATTTCCTATCTTTATCTGGCGGTAGCGATAAGCAAACTTTCTACGCATCTGTTGGATATGATGACAACAAGGGTATAGAAAAAGACTCTTACTACAACCGTGTTAGCTTCAATGGCAAGTATAGAATAGACGTAAACAAACGAGTACGAGTAAACATTATAAGCGATATGGCAGTTCAAAAGTCTGAAGGTACGGCAGCAGCAATAAGCCCTTACCAATACGCTTACTTTGCCAATCCTTACGAACGTCCTTATGATGAAAACGGACAATACGCACCAGACCTCACATACAGATATATGGAGGTTATGAATGGTGGAGTGAAACTATTGATACCACCTAAGGGTTTCAACGTGTTGAAAGAGATGAAGGAAAACAGAGTAACTGCAAGAAACTTCTCAGGCTCGTTGAAAGGCGATATTAGTGTTAAGATTACAGACTTTTTGCGTTTTGAGGGTTTGGCGTCATACTCTTATTCTGCCAGCTACAATGATGCAATTACCGGAAAAGAAACATATACTGCATATATTGACCGTCCTTTTGAGAAAGACCCATTCACCTCAAAAAGGCTGTATGGAAGTATAAGTCAGAACTCATCTTATAACACAGCATACAACCTAAGAGGACAAATCAACTTCCAAAAAGAGTTTAATAAGAACTTCGTTTCAGCTTTGTTTGGAAGTGAAGTGAGAAGACAACATAACAAAGGTATATATACTAAAAGATACGACTATGACCCTAATACAGGGATAGCAAGTTTACCTCGTCCGCTAGATGGTAATGCTGACTATTCTACTCTAAATAGCTATTTGAGCATAATGGATAGTGCTAACGGGCAAATTGATACTGAAAGTGCACTTGCATCTTTTTACTTTTCAGCCGATTACTCTTACAGACAGAAGTATGTCGTAAGTCTTACAGCCCGTACTGATGGTTCAAGCTCTTTCGGAACAAAGGAACAATTCAACCCAACAGGCTCACTTGGTTTCTCATGGCACGTGGATAAAGAAAGCTTCTTTGAAAAGCTAAAACCTTTATTCAGCTCAATGAGTTTCAGAATAGCAGGAGGTTACACGGGAAATATTAACAAATCAATATACCCACAACTAATACTTGATTACAGTTTGTTTGAAAGAAGAATCACAAACAACGGAACATACTCAATAGGTACAATCAAATCGCCACCAAACCCTAATTTACGTTGGGAGAAAACTAGAGATACTAAGGTATCGTTAGACTTTGGTTTGCTTGAAGAAAGAATAAGGGTTCAAACAGAACTATATGACAGACGAACAACAGATGCCGTTACTTTCTCTACAATCCCTTCAACAACTGGATTTACAAGACAAAGTTTCAACACGTCAGACATACTTAATCAAGGGGTAGAGGTTTCTGTTTCTGCCACTGTGTTGAGAGGAAAAGATTGGAGTTTATTTGCATCTGGTAATATGAGCTACAACAGAAACAAGCTAATTAAGTTTAATGCACCTTCAGAAGATGCACAAGATGGAGTCTATCTGGGCTATCCTTTGAACTCACTTATGACTGGTAAACTTATGGGTATAGATCCAATTACGGGTATGTACTTGTTCAAAAAGCGTTCAGATGCTAATCTTCTTGACGACAAAGATAGACAGTCAAGAGATAATTACTTGTTCTACAGAGGCACAAGTGTAGCTCCTATAAATGGAGGTGTAAGTTTGTCATACACATATAAAGGAATATCTATGCACGTAGGAGGTAGCTATTCTATCAACGGTAAGGTGCTTAACAACATCACCCCTCCTGGAAGTTCGAGCAATTTGGGCTCAGGTAAGACGGAATCTGTGCAAAATATCAAGAACGATCTATACGTAAACCACTACAATGTTATTAGAGATGTAACAAATAGATGGACAGAAAAGAACCCGATAACTAATGGTTATCCTCGTCTTATTGATGCTTTTGGCGACAAACTGTACTTAGATAAGTATATGCCTATTGGTAGTACGATAAACAACGCTGCTTTGTATGAGAATGTGTCATATTTCAAGATAGGCTCTATTATGCTTAGCTATTCTTTCAATAGTAATGCAAGAATACTAAGACAATTAGGCATCAGTAGCCTTGGCCTTTCACTCTCAGCCAACAATGTGGCTATATTTTCAAACTACACAGGTTTAGATCCAGAAACACCTGGTGCTATATATCCGATGGCAAGAAGCTATACTTTCGGACTAAATGTTGATTTTTAACCCAATAGAATATGAGAACTATATTACAAAGAATACTTTTAGCCTGCTCTATAATACTATTAGTGGGTTGCAGTAAATACTTAGACATAAAGCCATTTGGTAAGGTTGTGCCAAAGACTCCAGAAGAATATGCTACTCTTTTGCATAAGCGTTTGCACGAGATTGACTATGGTAACGACCAATACTGTATAGGAAACTTCAGTGAGTTGATAAATCTTACCATGTATGCCGATAACTTCGAGGCTTGCCTTGAGAAGGACGGACGTGTAAACAAAGTATCTGTTGTTCAAGATTTAGATGTGAAACCATTCCAAAGATACAACAAACTGTATGAGATTATAAGAGATTGCAACATTGTGATAGAGAATGTCAAGCCAGAAGGTGGTAAAGAATACGAAGAAGTTGTTTCTGCGGCTTATGCTCTTAGAGGTATATGCTACTATCAGTTGCTACGTCAATTCTGTGAAGCTCCTAAAGAGCCAAGCAAGCAAATGGGTGTACCTGTGGTAGTGTCGTTCAATCTTGAAGACACATTTCCAAGAGGAACTATGGAAGAAACAATCTCACGTATTGAGAACGACTTTTACAGTTCGTTGAAATATCAAAGTAACCCTGAGTTTCGTTTCAGCAAGGACGTTGTGAACGGCTATCTTGCACGACTTTTCTTTTGGACTGAACAATGGAGTAAGGCAAAAGAAATCAGTAAAAAGCTATTAGACAAGCATCAGCTAATTGAGGGTAAATCATACACAGATATGCTAGACCAAGTTTACGAAATGTCTGGAAATATGCTCATCAAGTCTAACATATATAAAGACCAAAATAACACTCAAGTGATAGAAAACATCATCACAAACTTGAAGAAAAGACCAGTTAGCAAGCGATATGTAGATTGTTTCTATGATGAGAAAGATAAAGATATCCGATACACTCACTTCATTGGAAAGAAAAGAGAGTCTAACAAGAAACTAACTGTAAATATGCGTGCTGCCGAACTGTTAATGATTCAGGCGGAAAGTGAATATCATTTAGGAAACAACGATATATCACTTGCACTCATAAACTCTTTACGTAGCAAAAGAGTGCAAGATGCTGTTCCTTTCACTATGGATAATCTTCCTGAACTTAGAGAATCAGAGGTTATCAAAGTAGACGCAACGGGCAAACCGATGACTAAGCTACTCAACCTAATTCTTACAGAAAGGAGAAAAGAACTGTTTCAAGAAGGCGACAGATGGTTTGAGCTTAAACGAAACGGCACTCCTGAGTTTTGGCAGTCAATAGAGGGGCTTAAATACGTAACAAAACCATATATGTACACATACCCAATACCTATTGCAGACCTACGCTTAGTAAAAGAGTTGATACAAAATCCGGGTTACACAGAAATAATCAGATAAACAATATAGTTATGAAATATATATCAGCAATAGCATTACTGCTTTTTGCCGCAACGATAATCACATCGTGCGAGTCAGTAAACGAAGAACCGCCGAGAACAGAGAATGTCACATTCTTGAAATATAAGATGCCAGAGCCAGAACCTTTGAATGGCGATGAGCAAGCAGTGGTTAATGAAATAGAAAAGGAATATAAAGAAAGCACTAAATAATGAAGACATTAAAATATTACATACTGTTGTTGTTCGTAGCAATCTTTAGTGGTTGCTCCGAAACTCTTGAAGACACAACGAGCAGTCCTCAGATATTTTTTGAAGTTCCTCGTTACACTTTCCTAGGAGATAGCTGTGTCATCAAGCTAAAAACCAACAAACCATTCGAGAGTGATACTAAGGTGCCGTTCAAACTACACACAACTGAGGGCAAAGAGGGCGTAGATTATAACTTCAAGCAAGACCACTTCTTGTTCAAAAAAGGCGAGAGTGAGGCACTACTTGTTATTAAGCCCGAAGATGTTACTAAAGAGATGAACTTCTTCATTAACTGTACTGTTGCGCCAGAGGGATATATTGTCGGACTAAGAGATTATACAACCCTAAGTGTGGCAAACATAAAATACTCGTTCTTAAACAGAGAAGAATCTTTGGCAGACGTTACTGAGATTGCTGTTGAACTTAGAGATAGCAAAAACGGAAGATACATAGTAGAAGAAGACTATACTGTTGCCGTTCAAGTATCAGACAAATCGACCGCAGTTGAAGGTGTGCATTACGAGTTTGTGGGCAAACCTGAGGTTACATTCAAGAAAGGAACACGAACAAGCTCTATAAAAATCAGAAAGTTGGGAAAGACAGAAAAGAACAAAGATGTGCTAGTGTTGAAACTGAAAACATCTAACCGACTTCAAGAAGGGGCAAGAGCGGAGGTTAAGATAACCATCAAAGACTTGGTAAATATAGAAGGCACTTGGGTGTTGCAAGGCATAAGCAACAAGCAACAAGCAGATGCTGGATATGGCGACTTTGGAATAACTTGTCCAGAATTCAGCACAGGCAACGGCAAAGATGAGCTTACCTTCACAAAACAAGAGAACGGATTGTTCAAGTGTTCGTTTAACATGGTGGGCGAACTTAAAGACTACTTCAACGAAGAACAAGAGATAACTCTTGCGGGAACAAAGACGTTCCGATTTAACGACTCTAAGGTAAGAGGCAGAAAGGAAGTAACAGTCTATACCTTCCCTAAGCTGAACTACGCAATGTCTGCTACTAAGAAAGAGATAAAAGAAGGCACAGTCAAATTCTTTATGTTAGACAGTGGCGAACTACTTGTAACCATTGACAACTTCAACCCTAAAGAGGTCGTGAACTTTGACTTTAGTGAGTTTGGAATGTCTAGTGAAGACTATCCGCTCAACTTCTTATTCAAGAAGAAAGAATAATCTATAAAGTCACAGATATTTATTCTTACACACCTCCCTGCAAATCAACATTTGTCGGGAGGTGTTCTTTTATTCCATTGCAGACATAATCTAACACTGAAAACCATGTCAAACAGTCTAACTTGCAAATCATATACAGTCTGCAAATCAATCGTATACAGTCTACAAGTCAGTCATATACGGTTTACAAGTCAGTTGTATATTGTTTATAAACAGACGGTAGATATATGCAGGCAAATATCTCATCGTCAAGGCTTTTGCCAAAATACAGTTGGCAGGACGAAACACTACGTGCCGAAAGCAAAACAATGGTGTATGCAACCTTAACAAACGAAAAAGCAAAAACAAAGTGATGCAAATTGTGCTTTTCACAACAAAAATATGCACATTTGCAAATGTATTGACAACACAGCAACGATATGAAGGCTATAATCTTTTGCAACACACATAGAGAAGAAACAAAGGCAGTTGTGAGCAACGTCATAGATGCGTTAAAACACAACAATATAGATACGTGTATCTACCAAAGTCAATATACCGAATACGTCAAAGAACATCATCAGTCTGACGTTGAAACACTATCAGACGAACAATGCACAGATGCAGACGTGGCAATAAGCATCGGGGGCGACGGAACTTTTTTGCAGACAGCTAACAGAGTGTCATTAAAGGGAATACCTATACTGGGAATAAACGCCGGAAGACTTGGCTTCTTGGCAGAAGTGTGTAGACAAGATATTGAGAAGGCAATACACTGCTTGGCAACAAAGAACTACCACATTGAAGAAAGAAGCGTTTTGCGCCTAAAAATAGAACGAGAGGGGAGAGAAGAAAGCAGGTTTGCACTAAACGATATAGCCATACTAAAGCGCGACAGTTCGTCAATGATAAGCATACACACCAAGATTGACGGAATATATCTGAACACATATATGGCAGACGGACTTGTAATTTCAACTCCAACAGGCTCAACAGCATACTCACTAAGCATTGGCGGAGCAATAATTGCACCTCAAGCAGATGTCGTCTCAATAACTCCGGTGGCACCACACAGCTTGAACGTCAGACCAATAGTGATACAAGACAAGTCTAAGATAAGTTTAGAGGTCGAGAGCCGTAACCACAACTATCTCGTGGCAACAGACGGACGAAGCGAAACGTGTGAAGACTTGACAAAACTGTACATTGAGAAAGCCACGCACAAAGTGAAGATTATAAAACCAAACGACAACACTTTCTTCGACACACTGCGAACAAAGATGATGTGGGGAGCAGACAGACGTAAATAGTCTGAAAGTCAAAACAAAACACAACATCTGTTTGTTATACATAAAACCCTTTGTAGTAAATTTGCAAAGCATATATAGTTTGAAAACTGACT
>JAUMWZ010000090.1:0-1185 GCA_030529405.1 Bacteroides sp.
TTCCAAAATTATTAGTCTTTTCTGACTTCTTTATGCACTGTGATTTTCTTGTTGTTTTTGCGCAAGAGAGTTCACTTATGAAATGAAAATTATGTGTTTATCTGGTTGAATAGTGTGCTAAAAACTGTATTTGGCTTTTAACCACACCTCTGAATTGTCTTTGTACGTTCCGAATATTCCATCTTTTCCGCCAAACCAATCGAAGCCAGCAAGTAGATGTATGTTGTCATTGAGTGCATAGTCTGCAAAGAAACGACTGAACCACCCTTTGTTGTTGATGTCGTAATAGGTAAAGTCGGCTATCTGCAAAGTGCTGTCTAAAAGTCTTTTTGATATGTTTAGTGTGAGCAGTGAAAGCGACTTTGGCTGAGATATGTAACTCTGATAGTCGAATATGTTTTCGTTTGAGAATTGAGCCATAACAGTCCACTCGTTTGGAGCATACCAGTCAGCTCCTATTAGCCAGTTCACTGTGCTGAAACCTTTTTGTGGTACTCCTATTGCTGTGTTGTTGTAGTTGAAGTGTTTGCTAAAATTGAAAGCTAACTCTCCACGTATGACAAACTGATTGATGGGCTTAGAGAAGTCTCCGCCAATGAACCCCATTCGATAGTATTTAGGCGAAACTGTTATTTTGTCGTGACTCGGAGCGTATGTAAGTATTGGCATCTTGTTCCATGTATGTAGTCCAGCCAAAGAAAAGTCAATACCCTCTAGGTTTACTGTTAGTCTGCCACCGTATTCGATGTTTCTAAGGTTGAATGACTCTTTACTCATATTCTCGTCCCACACCAAAGGCAGTTTCCCGTCTTTGGGGAGGAAATACCAAGGGTTTTCTTTGCTTGTTGGCAAAATATATCCTTGTAGCTTAGGTGTTACTACCAGCTCAAGTTTCATCTTGTCGTTGTATGCGAAGAAACGCAAGGCATTGACAGGTATGCGTATGTCGTCATAGTCTTGTGCTAAGAATTCGCTCATATCCATAGGCGACACCAAGTCTGTTATGCGTACTCCGTCTGCTGCTCCCCAAATGATGAGTTGCTTACCCAGTCTAACCCCCCAATGGTCTTCTCTGTGGTCTATGTAAGCCTCACGTAGCTCAACACCGTTGCGTTCTTTAAGTATAGAGTTGTATGTGGCGTTGAGAGAAACAAAAAGAGATGATGAGCCAAAAGTTTTTTCAAC
>JAUMWZ010000090.1:1285-6566 GCA_030529405.1 Bacteroides sp.
CCTTGTATTTGGTTAATCTTAGACATCTCTAGTTTTCGATGTAGGTTGTTCATCTTGTCGTAGTATTCCACCTTTATTGGAATTAGGCAATCTTGTCTTATCCAAGCTATTTTCTTAGAAAAAATATCTCTAGTGTCTTTTGGAGTTGATATTAGTTTCCAACACTTATGTCCGTCAATGGTCTCTTCTCCCGCAAGCTCATGAGTGTCTTCGTCAATGTTTCTTTGTCCCATGTCATCATAGGTAAAATCGCTACCCATGAAATAGTCTTTCTTTGCTGACGAGCCACTGATTCTTCTTGTCTTCTTCATTGCAGGCAGGTATAGCCACTTGTCGTCTTCTTTGTTTGTAGCATCGTAGTCCCAAGTTAGAAATCCTGTTCCCTTGACATCTCCTGGGTATTCAAAGAACATAATTGTCTTTCTATCTTTCTTATCTTTTCCCACATCTATTGAGTAAGATGTTAGTTTTCGCTCTCTTATGCTTCCTCGCTTGTTTATTAGCTTCATTACTAGTTCTGCTTGGCGAGTGTTGCCGTCGGCACGGTCTTTTACCTTTTGTGCTATGTCTTTGCCTGATTGTGCGAAAGCTGTGGCAGTGAATATCACTGCCAACAGTATTGTGTAACTAAATCGTTTCATGATGTTTTGATTTATTGTTTTACTTCTTTACCGAAAATGCTGAATTTGCTGAAAAGCACTGGTGTGATGCATAAGTCTGCTAATAGGGCAGACATAATACCCGCTACTGATAGTATTCCCATGTGAATGAAAGATATACAGTCTGAGGTTATATATATTGAGAAGTTCACAGAGATGATTATGCTTGTTAGCACTAAAGGAGCTCCCACAACTCTGAAAGAGCGTAGAATAGCCTTTTTGTAATTACGTTGTTGCTTAAACTCTAAGTGACCGTGATTGATGAAATGTATTGTGTCGTCCACAGCCAATCCTAGAATCATAGGCATAATAGTGGCAGTCATCATGTCAAGCGGATAGTCCATAAGCCCCATAAGCCCTCCAACTACTATTGCTGGTGTTATGTTTGGTATAAGTCCGATAAGTCCTATTCTCACACTTCCGAACACTATCATCATAAGCACACCTATTATTACAAGTGCTATCGCAAAAGACATCATCTGTCCACGAGTGACATATTGTATCATCATTGTGAATTGAGGGATACTTCCGACAGTAGTAATCGTTGCGTCAGGGTATAGGTTTTTGGCATAAGACACTATCTTTTCCAACTCTTTCTCTGTCTTTCCCGAATTATAGTCTTTCATCTCTACCATTAAGCGAAGTCTGCGATACTCATAATCTATCCAATACTCAGCTTCACTTCCTCCTGCATTTTCGTATAGTAGCAGAAGTTGTGCTATTTCTTCGGGATTGTTTGGCACAACATAGTTTTTGCTATCCCCTTCGTGTATGGTTTGGTTGAGGTCTTTTAAGATGTTTAGTAGCGAAGTGCTACGTTTTGTCAGTGAAAGAGTAGAAGCATATTGAGCCAGAGAGTCTAGCTTCATTAAAGCTTGTGGCGACTTTGCCATTCCCTCTTTCGGAAGGTCTATCATCACATCATAAGAATATATTGATCCGAGTTCGCTATTTCCAACCTCAAGGAGGTTCTTAACATAGTCTATCTTCTTGCCCATTGTGCGTTCTACATCAAAAGCTGTCTCTATCTTTGTGAACTCATATCCGAGGAAACCCAATAGCAACCCAGTGATAACTAATATCGCTGTGCCATGTTTCAGAACTCTCTCGCCCAATCGTTCCAGCATTCTGTCTATCCACATTCCACCCTTTTCGATAACTTTCTTGTTAGGTTGTTTATCTTTTCCAAAGCTCAAAAGTGCGGGCATCACAGTTATTGCTATCAAGAAAGAAAACATTATGCATAGCGATGATGCTATTCCCACAAAGCGCATAGGTTTCATCGGTATGGCTAAGAACGACATAAGTGCGGCGAATGTTGTAAGTGCGCTAAATAAGACTGGCCAACCCATTTCGCTCACGGTCTCTTTTACTGCCTTCTTGCGCTCGCCGTGAATGTTTATTCTTCTGTTAAAGTAGGAATATATATGTATGTTGTATGCTATTGCAACGGCAAAGGTCAGCAACATTGGTATCATCATCATTCCGCTGTCTATGCTAAACCTCAAATAACCCAATATTCCGTATGTAATTATTATTGCGCTTATTGCCGTGATTGGCGGTACAATTACTCCTCTTGCCGAGCGTGTGACAAGCAATAGAACTATAATAGAGATAAGATTGGCAATACCCATTATGCGTGGCATCTCTTTGTTTATCCAACTCATCTTCATCTCTGTAGCATAAGGCAGTCCTGTTCCTTTTGGATTAAGCTGGCTATATTTCTCTTTCTTTATGATATGTTCTAGTTGCCTTCCTGTCGTTATTTCTGGCGATATAGCTCCTTTGTGGGTGTTCCACTCTGCCTCTTCGGGAAACTTTCTTAGCTTGACGACAATCCATGTTAGTCGTCCGTCTTTAGATATAAGTCTGTCTGCAATATATGGCTTTATGTATGCTTTGTGTTTTATTGCTTTCAGCTCCTCTGCGTCTGATGGTATATCTTCAGGAACTATTTGTTCTATTGTCATTCCCTCTTCATTTCCCACCATAAACTCAATGTCTGTTATTGAGGTTACTTTCTCTGCATACGAGAGGCTGTCGTTAATCTCGTTAGACAGTTGTCTGATTAGTTCTAGATTTTCTTTTGTAAAGGTGTTGTCGCACCTTGTAAGCACCGCTACAAAGTTGTCGTTACCAAACACTTCCTTAAACTCGTCAGACTTGACAATCATAGGGTCGTCTTCAAGGAAGTAATCGTTCCAAGAAGCTGTGACGTTCATGTTGCGCATACCGTTGAAGGTAATAGCTAGTAGCAACACGAACAATCCCAAAACTACCCATCTCCTTTTTACAATCCATTCGCCAATGTTGGCAAACCACTGATTGATTCTTTCAATATTCATATTCTTTTGCTTTTGGTTTATACTCTCTCGATTTCCTACTTCTGTATAGTCATAATCTTATTAGTATATATCTTCGTCAGCAATTAAAGGAGCTTTGCCATTGCAGCAATTTGAAGCTACTTGTAAAGTAGTGTGATTGATGTGATGAGCTGAAAGCAGTTCCTGAATTTGCTCTCTTATCTCATCTACTTGTGCCATATTAAAGTTGTCAGATATGTTTATGTGTGCCTCAAAGTGCACTTGTTCTTCGTTTAGTTGCCAGATGTGTAGGTGATGAATGTCTTCAACGCCGTCTACCTTCTTTATCTCTTCTACTATCTCTGTGATATTTACACTCTCCGGAGCCTTTTGCATTAGTATATCCACCGCCTCACGCAAGACTCCCCAAGTGTGATACATTATATATAGGCTTACAAAAACCGTGATTAGCGGGTCTATCCATAACATATTGTATTTCCAAATGGCTATACCTCCAACTATCACAGCCACCGATGAAAGTGTGTCGCCCAGTAAGTGGAGGTATGCAGCACGTGTGTTCATGCTTTTTTCCTTTTCGTCTCTTAATATGAATACCGATGCAAGGTTAGCTATTAGTCCTATAATAGCGACAATAAGCATAAGTCCTCCGTGTATAGCCTCAGGATTTTGCCATCTTTCGTAAGCCTCTTTTAGTAAGAATATACATATTGCCATAAGCACCGAAGCGTTTACGAAAGCAGCAAGTATCTCTGCACGCTTATATCCGAATGTGTGATGAATATTCGCTTTTTTATTGCTTATTCTCCGAGCAAAGTACGCAAAGGCTATAGCTAGCGTGTCGCCTAGATTGTGTACGGCATCAGACAAAAGAGAAAGACTGTTAGACATTAGTCCACCGATAAACTCTGCTGCTGTGATGATGGCATTTAGCAGAGTGACAAAGAGTAGTCTCCCCCCACTAACAGACTTGCTGTGGTGGTGATGGTGATGACAATGTCCGTGGTGTTGTCCTGTTTGAGTACAATCACCATGATTGTGGTGTGAGTGATGTGTTCCCATATCAGTAAAGTTTTGTGTTCTCGTTTGTCTTTATGTGTCTTTTCTAGGTTATCACAGCAGCAGCAAACTGATAGCCATGATAAACATTCCCGCTACAAGTCCATATATTGCGTGATGGTGTTTGCCATATTCTTCTGCTGCAGGAAGTAACTCGTCTAGAGAAATGAATACCATTACACCTGCTATTGCTCCAAATATTATTCCGAAAATATTGTCGTTCAAGAAAGGAGCTAATACCAAATAGCCTACTATAGCACCCAAAGGCTCTGCCAAACCAGACAGGAATGAAAGCCAAAATGCTTTCTTCTTGTTGCCAGTGGCATAGTATACAGGTACTGACACCGATATCCCTTCTGGAATGTTGTGTATTGCAATAGCAATAGCAATAGGTATCGCAACGTTTATATCTCTCATTGCAGCCAAAAACGTAACCATTCCCTCTGGAAAGTTGTGTATTGCCAATACTAAAGCAGTTACAAGTCCCACTCTCATCAGCTTAGGATTCGACTTTTTATCTATCTCTTTATCATCTCCCATTTCCTCTATTCTATGCACCTCATGAGGGTTCTCATAGTTTGGAATAAATTTGTCTATCAGCAAAATGAGCATAATCCCTCCAAAGAAAGATAGTGTTGCATAAAGCAACCCCTCAGATTTGCCATGCATAGCAGTCAGTGTTTCCACAGACGACGCAAACAAATCGACAAATGATACGTAAATCATCACTCCTGCAGAGAAACCAAGCGATACAGAAAGGAATGACGTGTTTGTGCGCTTTGCGAAGAATGCAATCGCACTACCTATTCCTGTGGAAACACCTGCGAATAGGGTTAAAAGAAATGCAGCTAACACTCCGTTATCCATAAATTATCATCTTTTCTATTAAACGTAATAAAAGTTTTAGCAAAAGGCTTGTTTCACTTTGTGTTAGTACCTTGTTTGCTCCGTTTATTCTCGTTTCTCTAACGTTCCATTATGGCTAACTTTATTTGTTGGTCATAAAATATTCGCAAAGTTCAGTACTTATATTTTGTTAAACAATACCTTATTGTTGTGATTTTTCGATGTAAAATTACTCTATATGATTGTGAATAACTATATAAATGTGTCTTATTTTTTCTATGAGCCTATTTTTAGTTTCTATCTTATATGCGTGGGAAGGGGTGCAGTGCTTGTTTGTATGAGCTTTTAGTGGCTTATAAATAGCTTTTGTACATTACTAATGTAGGGAGGGGCTTT
>JAUMWZ010000091.1 GCA_030529405.1 Bacteroides sp.
TCTCAATAGAAGAATACTCTAAACGTCATCACGGAGGGTATCTTGGAGTGCGCTCTAGAGAACTGTGTTGAAAAGGTTGATAGTGACTGAGTTTGTCCGTTTAGTTTTCTTTCTTTGCAAAGTGTATATGGTTTGTTCCTAGACTATATACAGTTTAATTCTTAGTTATATATAGTTTGTAGCCAATCTGTATATGGTTTGTATAAAGGTCATAAGCAGTCGGTTAGCAGATTGTATGTCGTGAAAATGTAGCTCATGTATAAACTTTTAGAAACTATAGTACGGTTTGTTTCTGAAGTCTTTGTTGCATGATGTCACAAAATAGCTAGTTGCTTGCGGACTTGATATATACAATAATCCCCGATAAGAATAGTCTTATCGGGGATTATTTATTCTGTAGTTTTATTTACTTGGGTCGTATTCTATGATTTCTAGCTCTTTGTGACATTTCACGAAAGAATTTTCCTTTGAATATGTAGCCCCTTTAGGAACATATATCTTTTTAAGATTCTTGCAATTTTCTACTGCAAAGCTGTCAATTTCTTTTGTTCCCTTACCGAACCAAAGTTCTTCAACATATTCGTGGTTCTCAACTATGTTCTTTTCAACCTTTGTGCTTGGTCTTAGGTGTATTGCCTTCATTCTTGAAGGGATATACAAAGGAACTCCTTTGTCCTTTTCGTAGATGATGCCCTTGTATGTGTCAAGAGTTCTGTTGTCTTTGCTTATTTCGACACTCTCTAGGTCGTTAGCATAAGCTCTCATAGCATTAGCCTGTATGCCAATAGTCTTTATGAATTTACTCAACTTCAAATTTTTCACAGATGCAGGGAGTTGTTTTGCTAAGTATAGCCCGTCTACACTAAGCCCCTTGAAGTATTCAGGTATTTCTACTGTTTCGTTAGTGCTCTTTACAGCTACAACAGAAAGGTAACCTTCTCTTAGACTGTATTCAAAGTTTTCGTCTTCTGCCACTGTTGTTAAAATATGGTGAGGTTCAAACTTAAATCCGTTTGGACCTAATCCATTAACGTGTAATGTCTTGGTTTCTGTTGAGTTTGTAGGGTCTAGTAGTATCCATGTGTTCCCTACATAAGCACAGTTCCAAGCGTGTCCAGCTGGGTGAAAGTTTTGTTGTATGAAGTTACCGTTTATCACAAATGCAGGTATGCCCTGAGTGTGTGCCATAACTTTAAGAAGTGCAGAATAGCCTTGGCAAACAGCAAGCTTTTCTTTGAATGTTGGATAAGGGTAGTTTATGTCAAAATACTTCCCTACAAGTTCTGGAGGAAGGTCTCCATGTTTGTATTTTATATTTCCTTTTACCCAATAAAGTATTTCTTTTATTTTAGTAGCATTGTCTTTAGCCTTCTTTTCTGCCATCAGGTTGTCTGTAAACTGTTTTATCTCTTGATATTCAGCATCTGTTATGATAGCATCTCCTATAATAAGTTTCTCTGTGTCTACTCTACTTAGAAGGTTGATTAAAGCCTCTGCTCCCTTGCCACTGTTCTTGTTCTTGTATTCAGTGGTGTTTGGCTTGTTCGGTTTGTTCGGTCCCTCTTTTGGTGGGTTGTTAGGGTCGTTTCCATTGCCTGGTATTATCTCTGGCGAGCTACAAGCTACGTATGAAAAAAGAGATAATAACATTAGTAGTTTAATTAAATTGTGCTTTCTCATAAAATATTTTCTTTTTGTTTGAACCGCAAATATATATAAATTACGTCTTTTTCTTAATAAAAAACCTTTTATTTGTTTTATTTCTTGGTGTTTATGCCAGTGTAAGCAACAATATAAGTATTTTTGCACCCGAATATAAAGAGATATAATTTTTAATGAAGACATTTCAAGAGCTTGGTGTATCTGAGGATATACGAAAAGCCATAGAAGAGTTAGGCTATGCCTATCCCATGCCCGTACAAGAAGAAGTAATTCCGTATTTACTTGGAGAAAATAATGATGTTGTTGCGTTAGCACAGACAGGTACAGGCAAAACAGCTGCTTTCGGACTACCGATATTGCAGAAAGTAAACGTAAAAAATAGAGTCCCTCAATCCTTAGTGTTGTGTCCAACCAGAGAACTTTGCTTACAAATAGCGGGAGATTTGACCGACTATTCAAAATATATAGATGGACTTAAAGTTCTGCCAGTATATGGCGGTTCGTCTATTGACAGCCAAATAAGAAGTCTGAAGAAAGGAGTACACATAATAGTAGCCACTCCGGGAAGACTTATCGACTTGATGGAGAGAAAAACTGTTTCGTTAGACAATGTGACAAATGTTGTGATGGACGAGGCAGACGAGATGCTTAATATGGGCTTTACTGAAAGCATAAATGCTATTCTTGCAGGAGTGCCAGAAGATAGAAATACACTTCTGTTCTCTGCCACTATGAGCCAAGAAATCTCTCGCATATCTAAAAACTATCTTCGCAATGCCAAAGAAATAACTATCGGAAGAAAGAACGAGAGTACAAACAATGTCAAACACGTTGCATACCTTGTTCAAGCAAAAGATAAATATGAGGCTTTGAAGCGTATAGTTGATTACTACCCTAATATATATGGTATAATATTCTGTCGTACACGTAAGGAGACACAAGAGATAGCAGACAAGTTGATGCAAGAGGGATACAATGCAGACTCTCTCCACGGCGAGCTTTCGCAAGCACAACGTGATGTGGTGATGCAGAAGTTTAGAATCAAAAATCTTCAACTTCTTGTTGCAACCGATGTTGCTGCACGTGGACTTGATGTAGACAATCTTACTCACGTAATAAACTACGGCTTGCCAGACGACACAGAAAGTTACACTCACCGTAGTGGTAGAACAGGTAGAGCGGGCAAGACTGGTACGTCAATAGCAATCATCAACCTTCGAGAGAAAGGAAAGATGCGTGATATTGAGAGAATTATCGGAAAGAAGTTCGAAGAAGGCAAGATACCTACATCAGAAGGAATATGTCAGAAACAACTCATAAAGGTCATTGACGAACTTGAAAAAGTCAAAGTGAACGAAGAAGAAATAGAGTCGTTCATGCATGAGATATATCGCAAACTTGAATGGCTTAGCAAGGAAGACCTTATTAAGCGTGTCGTTTCTCATGAGTTCAATCGTTTCTCAAGCTACTATAAAGACAAGCAAGAGATAGAACAACCAGCTTTCAACAGTCGCTCGTCAGAACAATCAAAGAGAGGAAAAGACAGGCAACAATCTGGTGGCGGACGTTCAGCAGAAGAAGGTTTCAGCCGTATATTCATCAATGTGGGCAAGATGGATCGACTATTTCCAACCGACATTATAGCTATGATAAACGGCTGTATAAAGGAACGTGTAGAGGTCGGCAAGATAGATATAATGCAAAAGTTCTCTTTCTTTGAGGTGGAACAAGAGTCTGCTCAAAAAGTTGTCAGCGCATTGTCTAAGCAAAGATTCAATGGTCGCAGAGTGACTGTTGAGTTTGCAGGAGAAGCTCCAGATAACAACAAGAAAGGAAAGAAATCAAGCACTCCACAACGTGAAAACACAGAGCGCAAGAACAAAAAAAGTCGTGAGGAAAGAGGATATACCGAACCTCGTGGAGCAAAGAAAAAAGACGACTGGAAACAATTCTTTGACAATGGCTTTAACGATGTAGACAACAACGCTTGGAGCAAAAAGAATAAAAAGAAAAGATAGACATACTTACTTCCAATTAGGTAAAGTATAATATAATGTTAGCGGACTGTTTGAATCATCAGACAGTCCGCTTCCTTTATAAATACATAAAACTTTGTTTTTTATCAAGTTGTACTTATGCAACTTATGGACGGTGGGGAGAAGATAAAACAACGTTTGTCAGAATATGGCAAAATAAAAGGTAACTTGATTTATTTCTTCTTATGGTTGGAAATATACCTTTGTTGTAATTATTTTAATCTAAGAAAGTTGATAAGTAAACTGGAGTTAGCACTTTAATTCAATACTTAAAACTTGCGTTTTCTTCCCTCGCTGAATTGAAGGTTTTCAGTCGCTGGACTGAAGACCTTCACTCGCCCGATTGAAACCTTTCAGTCGGGCGAGTGAAAGAGGGGGCGTAAAAAGTGTAGGTGTAGGCTCTGTGGGGAGGCTTTTGTTGGATCAACTTTGTTGCTTTTCTTTTTCTTCCTCTGAAAGATATTTGACAATAAGAAAAAGCAGTGCTTACTCCTCTCACACTATCTCCTATGACAAGTGTCTAACTGCCTTTGTTGGCTCGATACGCTATATAAACCCCTTCTCTCACTATCTCTTCTTACAAGAATCTAACAAATTTATGGGGGGGTGTGGAAAGTAAAAACCACTCTCTCACATTATTCTTTGCTAAATCCCCTACAAACTTTACTGGTTTGACAAGCTACACAAACTCCTCGCGGACTTTGTTTTCTGACTTTAGATATTCGTAGCCAAACATACAGCGGAGGCACTTTCGCTTGTTGCAATATTCTTTTTGTAGCTGTATTATTGCTTGTGTATCTGCTGCCGTTTCAATGCTTATCTGTGCGTTTATCCATGAGCGAATGATGTGGTTCTCTTCCGGCTTGATGCTCTCTAACAAGTCGGTGGCTTTGGTTGCCATTTCCTCATCGTTGCGATGCAGTGCATACGCATATATGAAAGGCGATATTGTGTTGATGCCAATGAGGTCTATGCTGTTTTTGCTAAGTCGCTTTTCCGTTGTTTTGTCGTTTGCTTTCCCGTCAAAAGTGTAGTGTGTCTTCCAAAAGTCGGAGGTTGATGTCTTTATCAGTTCGCTGACTTGTGCAATGTCTCTTATAGCTATTGCCTTGTTGAAAAGGTGGTTGTTTTTGTGGAATAGATATACAAGCTGTGCTATTCTTATTGTGGGGAAGTTGTCGGGGCGAAGGCGCATAAATTTCCAAATACTGTTGTCCACTTCTTTTTCTATTCCAAACTTATGTTTTAGGTATAAATATTCCTTGCGTAGTGATTCGTAATACCCGCTGTCGGTTGTCTTTTCCTCCTTTAGCATACCTGCCACTCCGAAGAAGATAGCCTCTATCTGCATTAGATTATCTCTGTGTTTGGCTACTGCGCTGTATGGGATATGCTTTGCCCATAGTTCGAAAGCATCGCTGTTTATGCCAAACCCGAAGTTGCGGGCTAATGAGATGAAGAAAGTTTCTTCCCAATCTCCCGCTCTGCTCTCTAATCTTTCAAGTATCTCTTTTGCTTTTTTGCCCAATCTCTCCGTTTGCAGGGTCGAAATCCATGAAGTGACCTTTATGCGTGGAATGTTTGGCACCACTCGATGGCAACAAGGGTATGTGTCGCTGTAACATAACTCTTTGTAGTTTTGACGCACATTGTCGGGGCAGGGAAGTATCAGTTGTGGCACTCGTTCGCCGTTCTGTCTGACCACCTCTTCGTCTTTATTCTCCACCACGTGTAGCACAACGTTGTTGTATGCCTCGTCTTTGTCGTGATTGTGTCTATACCAGTCGGACGAACGGGTGTGTATCTCCACATTTCCCACCCACATTTTGCCGTCAATCTTAACTTTTGCGTTGAAGAAGTCTGCCCCCGATGTGGTTGTGTTGTGCAGTCCTGTGTCTATTACCTCCACTCTCTCCCCATCTGTTGTAACCATTTCTTTGAGCGGGAAAAGCCTGTGTTTCCATACGTAATGAAGCAAGTGTTCCATTAAATAAATAGAGTTAGCGTTTTGTGCAAATGTAATAATAACTTACCTTTGCCTACAATCATTAAATGAACTAAATCACAATTATATAATGAATATAGCACTTATTGGATATGGCAAAATGGGTAAAGAGGTAGAGAGAATTGCCATGTCGAGAGGACACAAAATAGTTTGCGTGATAGATGCAGACAATCAGAATGATTTTGAAAGTGAAAGTTTCCGCAATGCCGATGTGGCTATTGAGTTTACCAATCCTGAAGTAGCGTATAATAATATATTGCGTGCTTTTGATGCAGGCGTGAAGGTCGTTTCGGGCAGTACGGGTTGGAAAGAAAAGCACGAGGAGGACATACAAAGACTGTGCTCTGACGGCGGCAAGACCTTGTTTTGGTCTTCTAACTTTAGTCTTGGCGTGGCTGTGTTTTCTGCTGTAAACAAGTATTTGGCAAGCATAATGAATAAGTTTGCCGAGTATGATGTGACTATGGTAGAGACTCATCACGTTCACAAAAAAGATGCTCCGAGCGGAACGGCGATAACTCTTGCAGAAGGGATATTGCAAAACCTTGACAGAAAGCAAGGGTGGAAGAAAGCTGACGAGCCTTTTGGCGCAAACGACCTGCCTATCACTTCGCTAAGAGAAGGAGAGGTTTTCGGTATACATACCGTTTGCTACAACTCTGATGTGGATACTATCTCTATCACACACGATGCTAAAAACCGAGGGGGCTTTGCCCTTGGAGCTGTGCTTGCAGCTGAATATACACACAAGAACAAAGGCTTTTTGGGAATGAAAGACCTTTTTGACTTTTTGAAGTAATAACGACAAACTAAATAGACGATATGATTAAGGCTAAAACATCAGACTGGATAAAGTTTGCGGT
>JAUMWZ010000092.1 GCA_030529405.1 Bacteroides sp.
ATATTTCTTTTTGAAATTATCATCAAATATTTCGGTAAACTTATCTTCTAAATCTCCCTCAACTATTTCGCCAAACTTATATTCAGCCTTTGCCTTAGATATGGTTATTCTCTTAGCCTTATTCTTAAAGTTTTCTCTAAACAACTGATATGTTTTGCTGTTGTATGTTTCATTTGTCTGTTCTTTGTTGCTATTTGTTCTGTCTGTACTGCAAGAAGTTAGAAGTAATAATGATAATAACGAAAGAGTAAAAAACTTCATATAGTTAAGCATGTTATTTATTGGTTTATAATACGCCTAATATAGGGCAAAGGAAGTAGTAACTCGTCTCTGTTGGCAAAGATATATAAAAATAAGAAATATAATGTTTTTATTATAGCTTTATTGTATATAAATAACAATTAGAGTATATATAGTTTACATCTAAATGATATATAGCTTGTATATCAACTGTATATACATTAGTTCTAAACTATATATGATTTAGAAAAAGACTGTTTGTAGTGCATTTGGAGGATAAAGATGACTGTTTTCTGCTGTGTGTTCCGCTTCGTTTATATGTAAACAACGGTTAAGCTATACTATGTGTGTTAATCTGATAAATCTTTAAGGTATAGTATTTACACATATACACAAAAGGCAGTGTAACTTGTTACACTGCCTTTTGTTTGTCGTTTATTCTGATATTATTTTACCGTCTTTTAGCCTTATTATTCGTTGATTTGAGCTTCCTCTAAACATAAGATGAGGCGAAAACAAGCTTTTGATGAAACGTCCTTCTACTATAACGTCCACGTATGTTATTGCCTTTTTTAGTCGTGGGTCAGATAGTACTTCTTCGTATGTATATCCGGTGTAACACCAAATGTTCTTACCTGTGCGCTCTTTTATAGTTTTAGAAAGCTCATAGAATTCTTCGGGATTAAACAAAGGGTCGCCTCCTGAAAACGTGACTCCATCTAGTAGCGGATTAGAGTTTATCTCGTCTACAATCTTATCTATCATCTCTTTAGTCAGCGGTTCTCCTGCATTTGGGTTCCAACTTTTCTTGTTATGACACCCCTCGCAATGGTGTGAACAGCCAGCTAAATATATTGAATATCTAATTCCTTCTCCATCAACTATTGTTTCTGGATAAACGTAGAGTAGATTCACCTAAGCCTCCTATCTGTTTCCGTATGTTTCTTATGTGTGTTTTACTCTGTCTTTTTCCTCAGCTCTCTTTGCAGAGTTCCAAGAACTAAGGTCACCAGTCAGATAACCAGTTATTCTTCTCATACGTAGTATTGCTTCGCTCCTACATACAGGACATTTGTCGTATATAACACCTTTATATCCGCAGTTGTGGCAAGTATCTACTGGGTGATTTATTGAGCCATATCCGATGCCTTCATCATGCATTACCTTGACAATCTTCACTATTGCCTTGACGTTCTTCTGTGCTTCGCCGTCAAGTTCAACATAAGTGATGTGTCCACCTCTAGTTATTGCATGGAATGGTGCTTCTTTCTTTATCTTGTCAATAATAGATATCTTCTCCTTAACGTCTATATGGAATGAGTTCACGTAATAGTTCAAATCGTTTACACCCTCTATAATACCATACTTTCGTTTATCCATCTTTGTGAATCTACCTGATAAGCCTTCGGCTGGAGTTGCTAGTACAGAGTAGTTCAATCCGTACTTAGCTTTATACTCATCTACTACTTTGTTCATCTCAAGTACAGCTTCATAAAGTGTGTTCCATGCTTTGTTGCTCTTTCCGTGACCCTCTCCATAGAGTGCCATCATAGCATTATGACCGCCAATGAAACCTATACCGAGGGTTCCACTCTTTATCACATCGCCCACTTGTTGGTTAGGTTTGAGTGTGTCTCCTCCTTTCCACACATTGTTACCCATCATAAATGGGAACTGACGTGCTAAGGCTGTGCGTTGATAGTTATAACGTTCGTAAAGTTGGTCAGCTATAAGTGTGGCTTGTTTTCTTATTTCTTCAAGGAAAATTTCCTTAGCCTTTTGTTCTACAGCGTCTTTATTTTTGTTGTTTTCCACCATATTTTCTGCCTTAATTCGTGCTTCAATTGCAAGTCGAGGCATATTGAGTGTGGTGAAAGATAAGTTTCCTCTACCTAGAGATGATTTTTCTCCTACAAGGTTTTCATATACTCTTGTTCGACAACCCATAGTTGCTAGTTCGTAAACATAACGTTTAGGGTCGTTTGCATTCCACTTATCGTTCTTGTTGAACTCAGTGTCTAAGAACATAAAGTTAGGAAAGAGTGCTTTTGAAGTAGTCTGACATGCCATCAAAAGTAAGTCGAAGTTTGGCGCAGTGTAGTTTAGTTTCAGTGCTTCTTCTATACTTTCTGCTTCCATTGCTTTGTTATAGTCTTCTTCACTGTAAGATATTCCGTCTTTAACCTTAAATATTTGTATTGGGAAAACAGGTACTTCTCCTCTCTTGCCTAAGCCTTCTACTGTTGCTAGGAGTAGTTGTTTTATTACCATACGTCCCTCTTCCGAGTTGTCTGTGCCATAGTTTATGGAGCTAAATACTACTTGGTTGCCTCCTCTTGAGTGCATTGTGTTCAAGTTGTGTATGAAGCCTTCCATTGCTTGGTGTGTATCTTTTTCTGTCTGTTCGTATGCTTTTTTCGATATTTTCAGAAGGTTTTTCTTGTCAATATTTATGTCTATTGCTTTTAGTTGTGCAACCATTGTTTCTGCTTCATTGTCTGTAAGCGTCATTTTTGTGGTGCTTTTGCTTATCACTTCTTTTACCTTGTCTTTTTCTATTTCTTTATCGCTGTTGATAGATACGAAGAATGTGATGAGCGATGTTAGATGTTTTACATAGCTTTTCCTTACGCCTTTGGCCATAAAGAAGTCGAATGCGGGTATTGCTTGTCCTCCGTGTTGTTCGTTTTGGTTTGTTTGGAATATTATAGTAGCCAGTGTTGCATAGCTTTGTATGCTTTGTGGGGTTCTGATGCTACCATTTTTTGTTCTGAATCCTCTTTCAAACAAGTCGTCCATATCATATTGTATGCACGTAGTTGTTTTAGTAGGGTAGTAGTCAAGGTCGTGAATGTGTATGTCGCCTAACTGGTGTGCTTCTGCATATTGTTTAGGCAATAGATATTTATATGTATAGTCTTTGGTCACTTCTGATGCGAATGTCATCATCTGTCCAGCAGGAGTGTGACTGCTCATATTAGCGTTGCTCAGGTTGATATCGTTTTGGTCAATAGCAACTATACCGTCCATGATGTGTTTCATGTTGGTTTTTTTGTCCCTCTCGGTGTTTCTCCACTCTCTGTATATTATATACTTCTTCGCCACTTCGGGTTGCACCTTCATCAGTTCTTTTTCCACTATGTCTTGAATTTCTTCTACCCCGATAGTGGTTTTGTCAAACTTATTTACCACGTTTGTGGTTACTTCGTTTATCACTTGTTCATGGTTTGTTAGACCAACAGATGCAAATGCTTTGCTAATTGCATTCTTTATCTTTTCCACTGAGAAGCCTTCTTGTGTGCCATCTCTTTTAATAATCCAGAATGTAGAGTTTTTCATTGCTTTGTCCTCCGTTAATAAAAAGTCTAACGCTTAGTACTGTTGGCGTTTAGTACTTATTATGGTTAAATATGCTATGTAATAATTATAGCGAGTGGTACGTCATATATCCCGTAAGTATTAGAAAAAAGTATATGATTTTCGCTACTGTTTGTCTGACAAATGTAGTGATAATAAAACTGAATAAACAAGGAAGTTGAAAGAATTTCATTAAGAATTTATTAACAACTATATTCAAAAGGTAATTAGTTAGTTGATATATACAATTATAAACGTGTTCAGTCGTCGTCAAAAGCATAAAACTGGGGTTTGCAAACTGTATATACTTTGCACGACAATTATATATAGTTTACTTCTAAACTGTATATGTTTTATTTGCAAACCATATATGGTTTACTTTTGCCTTGTTGAGTGCTAATTTGTGGATATAGAATAAGGGCTACCACCAATGTGTAGTGCGGTGGTAGCCCTTGAGGTATTGTTGTGTTTTCTTGGTAGTTTAGAAAGCTAGTTCTCCTCCTTCTCTGTCATAGTCGCCATATACTTTTATAAGCATATCTCTGTATGCTTCTGCTTCTGTTATTTCGTATGCTCTGGCCAATGACTTTATAAATTTCAAGTCTATTGGGTTTAGTTCTTCCAAAAGTGTGTCTTCTTCTGCTTCCCAATCGTTAGTTTCTTCTATCGATGCAAACACACAAATAGGGATTGAGAATTTTAGGTTGAAGTCTTTGTCATACTGAGTTCTGTTAGAAGGTGTGTGGAAAGGAGTTACCACTTGTCCTATAAGTTTTCCGCTAACAATCTTTTTCAACTCTATGTTTAAGTTGAATATTGTTCTTTCTACATTAAACTTGAAGTATCCTTTCATACCAACTGGGTTTGTGTTTCCTTTTATCTTTACTTTTCCTCCACTTTTATAGTATGTCTGATTCCAAGGGTTTGTGTCGCAGTAACGATAAGCCATATACTCTTCTGTTGTATAATCAGCTGGTTTCTTATATGTTCCTTCTGGCTTTTTAGCACCATTTGGGTCGTATGTCATATACTGTTCCCAGTCAAATGTCGGTTTTATGTCTGTTGCTGTAAAGAAATGTTGATATTGGCTGTCGTTACCGTTTTCAACAAAGTTTGCTGTTATGTCTTCACCTTCTTTGTTGTAGTATCTAATCCAAAGACCATATACCGACTGAGCTTTTGGTGTTGAGCTCATAGCTGTTATCTTCGGATATTTACCATCTTTTGGTGTCCAGCCTTTTTCTGTTTTCTCCAAACTGAATCTTACCACAGCTTTCATGTGTTTCATCTCTTCTACATCTACAGACTGATGGAATGCGTAATCTCCATGCATATGTCCTTCTGCAAAGGTGATGTCTATTCTAGTTGGCATATTAGGGTCTTCTTTTGGCTCTTCTTTTGGTTCTTCTGGTTTTACTACCTCTTTCACTTTCAAAAAGCCTTCTGTTTGAAATCCGGTAACCTTGTTTAGCAACTTGATTTTTGTTTCTCCTGGTGCCAACGCAATAATCCTTAGTGTTATTTTGTCTATTTCCACTTTGGCAACTCTTTCATTGCTAAGCTGTGCAACAATATTTTCGGTGTGTCCGCTTAACTCAAAGTTTGCTTGTGTGCCTTCGTCTAGCTCAAGTTTCTTAAAGTCGTGTGTCGGAATAGTTCCTGTTTGGTCGGCAGCCGTCTTTATTTGAAACGGTGCATAACATTCGTCTTCACTGCAACTAAATAGTGACAGTGTGATTATAGCTATCAGTGTAGCTTTTAACGTAAGTGCTCTCATCTTTCTTTTTTTGTGATTTGTGTTTTTTTAGAATATTACTCTCTCTCTTGTTTGTATATCATTTCCTTTTTTGTTGTTTGTTATTTCTCTGAAGGCTTCTTCTTTGCTTATCTTGAATGCCTTCTCTACTGAGTCAATAAGTCTTTTATCTTTTTTGCTTAGTTCGTCTATGTTTGTTTTGTTTTCTTTATTAAACTCTCTCATGTCTTGTGCCGATGCGTATACAACAATTGGTATTCTCACTTCAATATCCCAATGTTCTGAGCCACGTTGTGCTGCTGTTGGCAGATAGAAAGGCGATACTTTGCCGTTTTTGAATTTAGATGTTCTGGCGTGCATCAATGGTATTTTTATTTCAACAGCTTTTCTTTCCTTGTAGAACTTGAAGTATCCTTTGAAACCTATTGGGTTTTTGTCTCCTATTGTTGTAGCTTTTCCATCTAATACAGATTTATTATATGGCGAAGAGTCGCAATATCTGTAAAAGAAGTTTTCTTTAATTCTCTCTACAATGTTTTTGTTTATTATCAAGCCGTTATTGTTTACTTTTTGCTTTATAGTGTCGCTTTTTTCGTGTTCTCCATTAAATGTAGGCTCAACCTTATCTAGCATAAAGAAGTGTTGATGTATTTGGTCTTGTCCGTCTTGTACAAACTCTTCTGTTATGTCGTCTCCTTTCTTGTCATAATACCTTATGATGAGTGCAAACACGCTTTCTTTGTCGTCTTTGTCTACTGACAACACCTTAAATTCTCTAGCACTTCCTTTTTCAATTTCCCATTTTCCTCCGTTTTCGGCATTGAAAATTATCTTTTGTTGTTTCTTTATATGACTTACACCTTCTTTTTCGTTGTATTGCTCAAACACGTATTCTCCGTTTCTGATGTGTCCTTCTGCAAGAACATACTCTGCACGGTGTGGGTCGCCATGCTTCTTGTTTAGGGTTTCATCTTTTGGAATTTCTGGGCTACAAGCCGATAGTGTTAAGAGTGCAACTGTGGCACAACTGATGTAGTTGTAAATCTTTTTCATTGCTATTTCCTTTATTTCGTTAATATTATGTTTTAGTTTTCTCAGGTTATGTTTTTTGTTTTCAATCTCTAGCGATGTGTCTTGTACTATGTCTTTACTTTGCTAGCGTTGTCAGCTGTATATAGTTTGCAAATCAGTTATATACAGTTTGC
>JAUMWZ010000093.1 GCA_030529405.1 Bacteroides sp.
TATTTCAAAGCCATATTGCATAAAGAATCAAGAAGTAGAAAAACGAAAAGAGAAGACACGTTTAAGCCCTGATAAACAGAACATTACCCGCATCACAAACAAACTACACTCCCGCACATACAAATAATGGAGATAGCGCAAACTATCTCCATTACTATATCACACGGTATATACTTTGCCTCATAAGCAAAGCACACCATACTGCATACAATACTATGCTTTAGCCAGTTGGCTTATCAAATTCATCACTTCTTGTCCTATCTTTTCTGCTTCTTCTTGACTCTTTGCTTCGCTATAAACACGAACGATAGGTTCAGTATTACTCTTTCTCAAGTGTACCCACTTATCTGAAAAATCAATCTTAACACCATCTACATCGTTTATCTGCTCATTCTTGTATGCTTCCTTAACCTTTTGAAGAATCAAGTCTACATTTATTTCAGGAGTTAAATCTACCTTATTTTTCGCAGTGAAATATGCTGGATATTCTTTTCTAAGCTCACTAACCTTCATTTGCTTATGTGCCAAGTGGCTCAAGAACAAAGCTATTCCCACCAATGCATCTCTACCGTAGTGGCTTTCAGGGTATATAACTCCCCCATTTCCTTCTCCACCAATAACAGCATTAGTCTCTTTCATCTTCGTAACCACGTTCACTTCGCCAACAGCAGATGCACTATACTCGCCTCCATGTTTTAGAGTTATGTCACGAAGTGCACGTGTAGAGCTCAGGTTTGACACAGTGTTGCCCGGTGTGTGTTGAAGAACATAGTCGGCAACTGTTACTAGGGTATATTCCTCGCCATACATAGTTCCGTCTTCACATATCATTGCCAATCGGTCTACATCAGGGTCTACCACAAATGCAACATCAGCTTTTCCGCTCTTCATCAGTTGCATTATGTCTGTCAAGTTCTTTTCAAGCGGTTCAGGGTTGTGCTGAAAATCGCCCGTAGGCTCGCAGTATAGTTTTTCAATTTGTGTTACACCTAGTTGTTCTAACAGTTGAGGTATCACGACACCTCCAACTGAATTGACAGCATCTAGTGCTACCTTAAAGTTTGCTTTGCGTATAGCCTCCACATCGACCAACTTTAGTGCTAGCACACTGTCTATATGTTTTTGGTTATACGAAAGGTCTTTTGTGTATTTACCGAGCTTATCTACTTCGGCATATATAAATTCTTCGGCTTCTGCTATTCTTAGTACTTCTTCTCCCTCTTTAGCGTTTAGAAATTCGCCACGTTCATTTAGAAGCTTGAGTGCATTCCATTGTCTTGGATTGTGTGATGCTGTAAGTATAATTCCTCCACAAGCATTTTCCATTGTAACAGCCAACTCTGTTGTAGGTGTTGTAGCTAGATCTATATCTACTACATTCCAGCCCATTCCCATAAGTGTTCCTACCACAATGTTTTTTACCATTTCGCCAGAAAGGCGAGCATCTCTGCCCACTACAATCTTGTTTGTGTCTTTCGTTGTTGTTTTTCGAATAAGAGTGGCATAAGCAGACGTAAACTTAACAATATCTAGTGGATTAAGTCCTTCCCCTACTTGTCCGCCTATTGTTCCTCTAATACCTGAAATTGATTTAATGAGTGCCATTTGTTTTTTTCTTCTGATAATATTTGGTTTATTTCTTGCCTTTGTTTGTATATTGTTATCCTACCCTTTTCAAAACACCATATATAGTTTGTTTTTGAATTATATATGGTTTACAAGTCAGCCGTATATGGTTTACAAGCTACTTTCTTTTAGCAAAGCTCTCTATGTAGTATAGGTATGGTATGACTTGTTGTTGTGCATAGTCATGTCCCAACTTAGACTTCACCATAATGTTTAGGCTTGCTCCGTCATACAGATATGGCAACACAACCAACCAACCATTAGGCACGCTCTTACCTCTTGAGTTTAGTTGCCATAGGTAAGGTTGTTGTACAAATGTACCCGTAGCAGTGTTATCTATATCTATGTTATATCTGAACAGTCCCGGAGTTAGATATGTGCTTTCGTTCTTAGCATATTCTTCCAAATAGATATTGAACGTCCCCAGTTTTCCTGTTTGTACGTTTGTTTCTTTATATCTCACTAACACGTCGTCTCCGTTTACAAACTTGTTTTCATCTTTAGCCTCTCCTTGCTTGATGATTTGCATATAAACTCCGTTGTTAAGGTCTACAAACTCGTCTATCTTATCTCCAGCAGCTTTCGATTTGGTCTTTTTGTCGTTTTTCATAAAAGCCTCAAGCGAAATAACACTTACTGCACTGTCGCCAAAGTATTTCTCTACTGCCTTATTCTCTTCTTCCAACTGTTCTGCATAAGTTTTATTATTATCACACGATATTAGAGTTGCCCCTAATAACATCATTGCCACTGCCACTGTTATAAACTTCTTCATATTCTTATATGTATTGTTTTATTCTTGATTTAACTGTGCCTTATACTTTTCTATTGCTTGCAAGAAAGTCTGTCTTGCTTCTTCCATTGTTCCGTAATACTCTCCTCCCGATGCGTTTAAGTGTCCTCCGCCATTAAAGAATGTTGCTGCAAGTTCGTTGCAAGGGAATGTTCCCACCGAACGTAAAGACACTTTTATCATTCCCTTAGCTTTGTCTTCACGCAAATAGCATGATAGTATGATGTTTTTTATGCTTAGTGGAATGTTTACAAAGCCTTCACTGTCGCCCTTTACATAGTTAAATAGGTCTTGTTCTGCTTGTGTCAGAGTGATTAGTGATGCTCTGTATTCGTGATAAACCTCCATATTTGCCAGCACGTGTCCCATTAGTCTGAGTCTGCTTTCAGAATAGGTGTTGAACACTTTTCTGTATATTTCGTCTTTGTCTATTCCTTTTTTCAGAAGTTCTTTGATGATGATATACGTGTCTTTGTGGTTAGAATTGTATGTAAACCCACCTGTATCTGTCATCATACCTGTATATATGCACTCGGCACACTCTTTAGAAATATCTTCGTAGAAACCCATTCTGCAAATCAGTCTGAACACTAATTCAGATGTAGATGATATATGCGGATACGACATAGTGATGGCACAAAAGTCGTCAGGGTTTAAGTGATGGTCTACCAACAGCTTTCTTCCTTCTGATTTTTCTACAGCTTCTGCCATATCGTCTATTCTCTTTGTGGTGTTAAAGTCAAGACAGCATATAACGTCAGCCTTAGCTATTTTCTCGTCGGCAAGTGCTTTGTTTTGGTCATATAGAACTACTTTTTCGCTATCTGGCATCCACTTTAAGAACTCGGGGAAAGCGTTTGGCACAATCACTGTGACCTCTTTGTCTTGCGAAGTGAGGAAGTGGTAAAGCCCAAGCGAAGAACCCATAGCATCTCCGTCAGGCGATGTGTGAGTGACGATAACTATCTCTTTAGCTCTGACAAACCATTTGTGGAAATGGTCTACCTTAGATTGTTCTATGACTCTTGATATCATTCTGTTGTTTTAGTCTGTTTTTTGTGTTTCAAGCATATATACAACCCCTTTCTTGACTATATATGGTTTACTTCTAAACTATATACAACTGACTTTTAATCTATATACAGTCAATTTCCAGTTTATATATACTTTGTATTAGCGTTATGCTTAGTGACTAAAGCGTTTATAGTTTGCTCTGTTTAAGCACATACTGTGCAAAAGTAATATATTTTACTGTTAGACACTAAAGTATAAGTCGCCTTTTTCGTTTAATACTATTAAACTGTGTCTTAATTTAATACAATCTGACTTGATTTGCTCAATTATGTTTTTCTCGACAGAAGAATGAACAATTATTTTACTTGCTGAAAACAGATTGTCAATGTCGTTTATTCTACCCCTAAAACCTTCACACAAATAGACAAAGTCAACCTTTACTTTATTCTTTAGGGGACTCACTTTCCTTGTGTCATAGTCTATTACTGCCAGTGTTTTATTCTTAAAACACACAAGGTTAGTAGTCACATAATACGGATTTCCAGCACTGTTTATCTGCACATTATCAACCTTTCTGATGCCGTTTCTTAACCAATAGTTCTTATACTTTCGCTTAATCTTATCTTGTTTGTCTATTCCTTTGGCAAAGAGTATGTTTGAACGTCCGCACTGTTCTATAAGATGTATAGTTGCACAATCTTTATTATTGTAGAAAATCATTCTGTCGCCTCGTTCTACACTCTCTAGCGTTTGAACTAAAAAGGCTATACAAACCATTAGCAAAGAGAGCATAACGTAAAGCAAATGCCTTGGAGTTTTTCTACTTATGTATGCAGATGTGGCGAGCGCAATGAGTATGAGCGACGCTAGCACTAAGGGGCTTACGTATATATTGTCTATTGACGAAAGGGGCAGTTGCTCTACGGTTTTCAGAAAGTTGTTCATCTGTTTGATTACGAAGTTAAGACAGTCGGCAACGGCGTGATGTATGTTTGCTATCGGGTATGTAGCTATTAGCAACAAAGAGATAGAGAGTATAATGGTTAGCAGAGGTATGACAACGATGTTGGTAATCAGAAAATGAACGGAAAACCTATTGAAATAAAACATCACAACAGGAGAGGTAAGTATCTGAACAGATATGCTTATGCTCACAATGCTCCATACATATCTGGTAATCTTATGTTTGGCAACGAACAAACTCTCTATTGGTTTGTGGAAAAGTATTATAGACAGAATGGCACAGAAAGAGAGTTGAAAGCCTACGTCAAATAGACTTTGCGGACTGAAAAGAAGTATCACAAAGGCAGCAACAGAGAGATTGTTTACCGACAGTGGTTCACGGCGGAGCAAACCACTAACAGTGTAGAGGGCAAACATCACTGTTGCACGGACTACCGATGCAGAAAGTCCGACCAAAACGGCAAAAGCCACAAGGCAAAGCATAGTCAGAACGAAAGAGAAATATTTGCCTTTCTTCCCTAAACGCTCTAATGGTTTGAGCAAAAACATTATCAGAAAGCCAAGAATGGCAACGTGCATTCCCGAAAGGGCAAGTATATGGCTAGCACCGGCTATGGAGTATGTTTCCCTAAGTTCTTCACTAAGGTCTTTCTTATAGCCCACGGTAAGGGCTGAAAGAACTGACAGTTGGTCGCCCATTATGCCTGCATCTGCATACAAATCAATGATTTTACTGCGACAAACAGATGCCCATTGCCTTATCGACAGCGTTTCGTTAGCTCCTTTAAGCACCTTATATCTGCCCTTAGGAATATAAATCGCACCGTTTATTCCACTGCGTGCTAAGTACTTTTTATAGTCAAATCCGTCTAAACTGAACGTTTGCTTAACGGGCAACAAAGAGGTTTGCACGAGCAATCTATCTCCCGCCTGCAACGAAAGTATATTTGTGTCTGCGGGCAAAGTAAATATAAATTGCTTATCAACTGTATATAGTTTGTCTGCAAACTGTATATACTTGACTTGCGAATTAAGAACAGTTTTCTCCGACTTTAATATCGGCTTGTCATTCAGCTCAATAACATAGTTGGAGCGAGCTGTGTTTGGTGTGAAATCCGTTTGTTCTAGCTTAGCTTTTAAGGCAAGCACTCCTAACAGGGCAAGGCTGATGTAAAAAGACATGGCAAAAAGCCATTTGTGGCGCAAATTGTGGTTGCGGTAAAGGACAATAGTGGATAGCACAGACACCGAAACGAGTGCCATCAGAGGCAAGGTGTCTATACAAAACACGTTACCTATTATTATTCCTGCAATAAAAGGTAACGTGATTTTAATGAAAGGACTCTTATTTGGGTTGAGTACAGTCAATGGTTTTATATGTTTCTTAGTTTACTTATCATCTCTTCCGGATTATCTGCCGCGAAGATTGCATTGCCTGCAACCAATGCGTCAGCACCAGCTTCGACCAATAGCTTAGCGGTTTCAAGATTAACTCCTCCGTCTACTTCGATAAGTGCCTTAGAACCTGTAGAACGTATCAGCTCTTTCAACTCCTTGACCTTCTCTACCGAATGTTCAATGAATTTTTGTCCTCCAAAGCCGGGATTAACACTCATCACAAGCACCATATGCACATCACGGATAATGTCTTTTAGCATAGCTATTGGAGTGGCTGGATTGATGGTTACAGCAGGCTTCATTCCCGCCTCTTTTATTTGTTGCACCACTCGGTGAAGATGCGGACACGCCTCGTAATGTACGTTCATTATCTCTGCACCCAATGCTTTTACCTCTTTTATAAACTTCTCTGGTTGCACAATCATCAAATGCACATCAAGTGGTTTCTTACTTAACTGTGCAACATATTTAAGCACAGGAAAGCCGAAGGAAATGTTAGGCACAAACACACCGTCCATAATGTCAATGTGTACCCAATCTGCCTCGCTACGGTTAATCATCTCTATATCTCTGCCAAGATTAGCGAAATCTGCCGACAGAATAGAAGGAGATATAATTGTTTTCATACCAAAGTGGTTTTATGTTGTTTTTTATGCGTTTATAAACTGTATATCGCTTGTTCGCAAACTGTATATAGCTGATTTGGAAACTATATATAGTTGAAAAGTC
>JAUMWZ010000094.1 GCA_030529405.1 Bacteroides sp.
TTTGCCTTTTTCATGAGGATTGTCCACTGAACCATCTTTAATCCATTCTTTCCATATCAAATAAGCATCTTTACCTGGGTTGCCATTCTCGCCTTTTAGAAACTTAAAGTAGTTTGCAACGTCAGTGCCAAGAGACCAGTTAATTTCTTTGTTATTAACAGATTCTACCCAAACCTCGTAAGCACTCTTTCCAGTAGGTCCAGGAGGAGAAACAATCTCAATAGTATCACAAGCTGATTGAGAAATAATCAAAAAAGCAAGTGATATATAAAAACAAATTCTATTCATAAATGCAATTTTAAATAAGATAAATAATATATCAAATCTATATATGAAGTTCAAACATATGTATTTATAAACTATCTAACACCAAATCGAGAACAATTTTGCAAAAATAATAAAATCTAAATCAAATCAAGAGAGTTGCATTAAATAAATTACACTAAATAAAGAAAATAACAAAATATAATATTTAGTGAAAGTGTAAAAAAGACAAGTTTACAGTTATTGAGCACAAATATAAGTATATTAGAAATGAAAATAAATTATAGTATAATAAAATACAGAAACTCTTTAACAAGCACAAAATAGACTTTATAACAGTCTAGGAAGAAAAAACACACATCTGAAAACTATATATAAACGAAAAACAAAACATACACAATTTAGTTGGTAGCTATATATGATTTATAAGTAGACTGTGCATAATTTACAAATAAAGGAATGAGGAGAAAAAGAGAGCAGCATAGATTTTCAGTGGAGAAACAAGATGATACGAATATGTGAAAAACAAAAAAATCCTGCACATAATAAATGTGCAGGATTATATGTAAGATTGTATTTAGACTTATTAGTTAGCCATTTCAGAGATAAACTTAATTCTCACAAGACGTATTTCTTCTTCACTATAATCGTCTTCCAATTCAGCCAACGCTTCTTCTAAGTCGTCAGTGGTAGATTCTCTGAAGTATTCGTAAATATCAGAAATTTGCTCTTCGTCAAGAATTTCGTTAAGGAAGTAGTCAATGTTTAGCTTCGTTCCCGAATATACTATTGATTCAACCTCGCTTAGTAGTTCATTAAAATCTAATCCCTTTGATATTGCCAAATCATCTAAAGCGACCTTGCGGTCAATCGCCTGAATGATAGAAACTTTAATCTTTGACTTGCTAGCTACTGTCTTTATCCTTATATCCTCAGGTCTTTCAATTTCATTCTCATCGCAGTGTCTTTTTATGAGTTTACAAAACTCCTCACCATATCGTTTAGCTTTACCAGCCCCAACACCAGGTATGTTTTGCAGCTCTTCAATAGACACAGGATATAGTGTTGCCATCGCTTCTAATGATGGGTCTTGGAAGATAACATACGGAGGCACCTCAAGATTCTTAGACATCTTCTTTCTAAGGTCTTTGAGCATAGAGTATAAAGCTGGGTCTACAGCACAAGCTCCACCACCTCTTGCTGGTGTTTCGTCTTCAGCCTCATCAAACTCGTTATCCTCTGTTATCTTGAAAGACACAGGTTTTTTCAAAAACTTATGTCCCTGTGGAGTAACTTTTATCAGACCATAGTTTTCTACATCTTTACTGAGGTATCCAGCTATCAGTCCTTGTTGTATCACAGCATTCCATATCTTTTCATCTTCTCCCATTCCTGTACCAAAAATAGAGAGATCATCATGTCTGTGAGCTTGTATATCGGATGTTTCTTTCCCTAATAGTACATCGATAATATATTCAGCCTTGAAGTTTTCTTTAACCGCAATAGCAGCTTCTATCACGGAACATAATAGTTCTTTCGCTTCCACTTGTTTTTTAGGATTTAAACAGTTATCACAATTTCCACAATTATCTTCAGTATATTTCTCACCAAAATAGTGTAACAATAGTTTTCTTCTGCAAACAGAAGATTCTGCATAAGCCGCAGTTTCCAACAATAGTTGCCTTCCGATTTCTTGCTCAGCTACTGGCTTGCCTTCCATAAACTTTGAAAGTTTCTGTAAATCTTTCTCCGAATAGAAGGCTATACATTTTCCTTCACCACCGTCTCGCCCTGCCCTACCAGTCTCTTGATAATAGCCTTCAAGGCTCTTAGGAATATCGTAGTGAACAACATATCTTACATCTGGTTTGTCTATTCCCATTCCGAAAGCAATGGTTGCTACAATCACATCTATACGTTCCATAAGGAAGTCGTCTTGATTCTGACTTCTTGTAGCTGAGTCCATTCCCGCGTGATATGCCCTTGCATTTATCCCATTTGCTTTTAATATTTCAGCAAACTCTTCTACTTTTTTCCTGCTAAGACAGTATATTATACCCGATTTTGAAGGATTATTCTTTATCAGCTTAACAATCTCCTTATCTATACTGTTATTCTTTGGTTTTACTTCGTAGTATAGATTTGGTCTATTGAAAGAAGACTTAAAGACTTTGGCATCAGTCATTCCCAAGTTCTTTTGTATATCATGTTGAACTTTAGGAGTAGCTGTTGCAGTCAAAGCTATAAGCGGTGCTCTTCCAATTTCTGTTATTATTGGTCTTATTCTTCTATATTCTGGACGGAAATCATGCCCCCATTCAGAGATACAGTGAGCTTCGTCCACAGCATAGAAAGATATTTTCACGGACTTAAGAAAGTCTACATACTCCTCCTTCGTTAATGATTCGGGAGCAACATAAAGCAGTTTAGTCTTACCCGATAGTATATCACTTTTTACTTTTTCAACAGAAGATTTGTTTAGTGAGGAGTTTAGAAAGTGTGCCACTCCATCTTCTTCGCTGAAATTCCTCATAGCGTCCACTTGATTCTTCATCAACGCAATTAGTGGCGAAATAACAATGGCCGTGCCAGGCATAATAAGTGATGGAAGCTGATAACACAGAGATTTTCCACCTCCTGTTGGCATAAGCACAAAAGTGTCATTGCCATCAAGTAGGTTTTGTATAACCTCCTCTTGATTTCCTTTGAACTTATCAAAACCAAAGTTCTTCTTAAGTTCTTCTCTAAGATTTATGTTGGCAGCCATCATTATTATTGTTTATATATTCTGTAAAGTTTCGACCCGACAACTAACATAAGCCTTAATATTGGCTATAGGTCTTGTAAGGCACAAACAAAGTTATAAACAACTTTCTAAGTAGCAAATATAAAAACCTTATATTTTCTTTCTATTTGCAGAGTTATATGCAATAAAATTACACCTCTGTACTTTTCAAGAGTTTTTAAGTCTTGACAGATTTGCTCTTTCTATTTGATGCTTAGCATATTCTAAAGTAAGTAGGTATTCTTTATCGTTTGTTGATGGCAGATTATACATAGGCTCTATCATGATTGTTTCTACAATAGTTCTTAGTCCTCTTGCCCCAAGTTTATATTCTATTGCTTTGTCCACAATAAAATCAAACACTCCATCTTCAAACGATAGCTCGATACCATCTATTTCAAATAATCTTATGTATTGTTTTATTATAGAGTTTTTAGGTTCAGTCAGTATATCTCTCAAAGCATCTCTATTGAGTGACTCAAGATGTGTAAGTACTGGAAGACGCCCGATAATCTCAGGTATCAAGCCGAACGACTTCAAATCTTGCGGAGATACATATTGCATAAGATTGTTTTTATCTACTTTCTCCTTGGCATTGCTTGTTGCATAACCGACAGTTGTAGTGTTCAATCTCTGAGCAATTCTCTGTTCTATTCCATCAAATGCACCTGCACATATAAATAAGATATTCTTTGTGTTCACTGCTATCATCTTTTGGTCAGGGTGTTTTCTTCCTCCTTGTGGCGGAACATTAACCACTGAACCCTCCAAAAGTTTAAGAAGTCCTTGCTGAACTCCCTCTCCACTCACATCTCTTGTTATTGATGGGTTATCTCCTTTACGTGCAATTTTGTCTATTTCATCTATAAACACTATACCTTTCTCAGCTTCTTCAACATCATAGTCTGCAACTTGTAGAAGTCGTGTAAGTATGCTTTCAATATCTTCTCCTACGTATCCAGCTTGGGTTAATACTGTTGCATCAACTATAGCAAACGGAACTTTCAGCTGTTTTGCAATAGTTTTGGCAAGAAGTGTTTTTCCTGTTCCCGTACTTCCTACCATTACTATGTTAGACTTTTCTATTTCCACATCATCATTCACATTTTTTTGTTGCAAACGCTTATAGTGGTTGTAGACAGCTACCGATAAAAACTTCTTCGCATCTTCTTGTCCAATCACGTATTGGTCAAGATATTCTTTTATTTCTTTCGGCTTTGGTATTTCTTGTAAGTCTGTATTTTCTTTGTTTTGTTCTTTCCTTGCTTGCGTTTTGTCTTTAACAATCATGGTAGCTGTATCTAGACAGTTATTACAGATATTACCCTCTGCCCCTGTTATGATATATCCTACCTCGTTTTCTGATTGTAGACAAAAGCTACACCTCTTCTTTCTTCCCTTGTCTGCCATCTTTATTTTTTAGTAAGCACTTGGTCAATCATTCCATATTCTTTAGCTTCTTGAGCAGTCATCCAATAATCTCTATCAGAGTCTGCCCACACTTTTTCAAACTCAGTGCCAGAGTGTTCAGAAATGATTGTATATAGTTCTTTTTTTAGTTTTTGTATTTCTCTTGCAGTAATTTCTATATCTGACGCTTGACCATTAACACCTCCTAGTGGTTGATGTATCATCACTCTTGAATGTGGTAATGCCATACGTTTTCCTTTTTCTCCTGCTACAAGCAAAACGGCTGCCATTGATGCTGCCATACCAGTGCATATTGTAGAAACATTACTATTGATAAACTGCATAGTGTCGTATATTCCAAGTCCTGCATACACACTTCCGCCCGGAGAGTTTATATATATAGATATGTCTTTTCCTGAATCCACAGAGTCAAGATATAATAATTGTGCTTGCAATGTATTTGCTGTATAGTCGTCTATTTGTGTTCCCAAGAAAATAATTCTATCCATCATTAGTCTTGAGAATACATCTAACTGCGTAACGTTTAATTGTCTTTCTTCAAGTATATAAGGGTTTAGGTAACTTGCTTGCGAGTTTATTACCTTATCTATTGTTGTTCCGTTTATACCCAAATGCTTTGTAGCATATTTTCTAAAGTCGTTTATCATATATTACTGTATTATTTTTGTCCAAACCTTTTATCACATCTGTACAAAGTAAGTAAAAGAAGTTTGGAGGCAAAAAAAACACAGAGTTATATTTTACTAAAAACCCTGTGTTTTCAATTTATTACGTAGCTATTTATATGGGTTTTCGCCCATCATTCTTCTTCCTTTTCTTGAAATCGGATTAGCCTTTGTTTTTGTTATTCAAACAGTTTTCCGAATTCTTCTTCAGTAACTTTCTTTTCTACAAGTTTCACTGTTGCCTTAACAGCACTAGCTATTTTAGTATCTACTGCTCTGCTTGTAAGATTTTGAATGTTTTCTTTCTTCTTAAGCATTTCTTTTGCGTAGTTTTCTACTATTTCTTGTGGAGCATTTGTCATACCGTATTGTGCTAATTGCATACGAGTGTACTCTTGTGCCATAGCTTCCAAATCTTCCTTTTCAACTTTGACATCGTACTGAGCAACTAGTTTTTCTTTAATCAAGTGCCATACTAATTCGTCTATGCTTCCTTGATATTGTTCTTCTGCAAACTCAGCTCCCTTTTCAGGGTTGTTTAGTACAAGTATTTTCTTTAGTAATTCTTCTGGGAATTCTAGTTTACCTACCTTGTCAGTTGCATATTTTCTAAGGTCTATAAGGAACTTAAAGTTGCTTTCAGACTCATATTGTTTTGCTATTTGTTCTTTTACCTTAGCTCTGTATTCTTCTTCTGTTTTAACAGCATCTTTACCGAATGTAGCGTCAAATAAATCTTGGTTTACTTCTGCCATAGTAAAGCGTGTGATTTCAGTTATAGTAAACTTAAAGTCGTCTTTAAGTCCTGCAACTTCTTCTTTTTTAAGTTTTAGCAAAGAAGCTATTTCTGTTTCGTGTCCATCGAATGCTTTGTTTGGATTGAAAACAACCTCTTCGTTTACTTTCTTTCCTACAAACAATGCTTTTTGTTTGTCGTTCTTCATGAACTTAGGCATCAACACTGCATTTTCAACCTTTATTCCTTCTGCCACTTCATTGCCTTTTTTATCTACTTGAACAAGGTTACCCTTAATCATATCATCTTCTACACACTCTGTAGCTTGTTCATATTTACCTGCATTTTGGCGGTACATATTGATGAAAGAGTCTACCTTTTCGTCTGTCACTTCTATATTA
>JAUMWZ010000095.1 GCA_030529405.1 Bacteroides sp.
TAATTTTCTAGTCTGCAAATCTAACCATATTTTTAATGAACAGAAAACTTTAATGGTATAAAGATTGTAGTATTTTGCCATTTGGAGATTACAATTAGCACGTTAAAAGCCTTTTGGCTCTAATATGAAACTATTTGCTCTTTTCCTACAAGCAGTGTTTCTCTGTTTGGTAACTATATACAGTTGTTTTCTAAGTTGTATACAGTCAAGAAATCAGTTGTATATAGTTTATAAGTCAGCTGTATATGGTTTGGAAAACAGTGGTAAGGGAATGTTTTGGAGGCTATAAACCATCTGTTTTGCAGATAAGAGTGAATGTCGTATGGAGTAAGTGTTGTTACTTAATTGTAAGTGGACATTACAGTATGGAATGGGCAAATATTGGGTGTGAGAATGATATTATAAAACAGGTATAATAAGGTGTGGCTTATTATGTGAAGTGTTGTCTTACGAGAAAGGCAAGCTTGTGTGAGATGTCAGATAAGATTATTCGGGGATATATGTAAAAAGAAACCGTACTGAATAAATTAAGGTGAAAACTCTGATATGATAAGATTTGAGTGCTCCATTCTCTTTGTAATCCACTGGCATTAAGCTCCTACAAGAGGTTGTGGCCCGCCATTGAGAAAAGAAACGTTCTCAGTTCACCCGTAAAATTTGAAGAGTTTCCCAATTAAATCAGTACGGCTATGTCTTTAGTATTTCTACCACAAAGATAGTGTTTTATAATATCTATACAAGAAAATGTAAGATTAGTTTATGCAAATCATATACAATTTGCAAACTTTTATACTTACCTAGGTGCTTTTTTATATAAATAATATGCAATGAATGAATATAGTATGTTCGGAATCCATACTGCTACTATAGGAGGAGTGTCGCCATTGACGGCAAATGATGCGCTGACTGTTTGGAACAGTATATAAGAGAAACTGAGCGCAAGACCTATACCCAGATATAAGCCCATACCTCCTTTGCGTTTTCGTGATGATAGAGAAACGCCTATGATAGTAAGAATGAACGAGGCAAAAGATATTGCTATACGCTTATGATATTCTATCTCAAAACTTTCAACATTGCCTACTCCTCTCTCACGTTGTCTTGAAATGTATGCACTTAGTTCTGGTGATGTAAACATTTCTTGTTGTTTCTGCATAACAAGAAAGTCTGACGGGTCCATTTTGAGTATAGTGTCTAGTTTCTCGCCCTTAATGATTGTTTCCTTCATTCCGTGCATTTCGCGTATCATGTAGTCGTGTATTGTCCACTTATACATAGTGTCTGGGTCGTATACAATCCTGCGCGCGGTAAGGTGTGATACTAACTTTTTGTCTTCAAACTTATCAAGCAAGAAACGAGAACCTATATTCGACTCGGCACTGAAATAGTCAATGTATGCAATTACACCTTTGTCTATTTCCATTTGAACATTGCTGGCATAATTATTCTTTCTTGGTTTTACATACCTATGTTCAAACTCTAACCGCTCTACACTGCCTTTCGGAATGATAAACGCATTTAGGAAAAAAGCTGTAAGAGATATTATTGCGGCGGAAATCATATATGGTCTCATCATTCGCTTAAAGCTAAGACCAGCAGAAAACATTGCAATTATCTCGGAATTTTCAGCCATTTTTGAGGTAAAGAATATAACCGCAACAAACACAAAAAGAGGACTGAAAAGATTGGCAAAGTATGGTATAAAGTTGATGTAATATTCAAAGATAATCTTATTGATAGGTGCGTCCGTCTTGATGAAGTTATCTAACTTCTCATTAAAATCGAATACCACGGCAATAGATATAATCAAGAGTATAGTGAATATATAAGTGCCAAGAAACTTCTTTATTATATACCAATCAAGCCTATTTATATACTTACCAAATCTCATCACTCGCCACTATAGTCTTGTTGATAATCTGTGTACCATCTCCTTTTTCCAACTGCTGAAAGTGCCTTCTATGATTTGTTTTCGTGCTTCCTGTGTGAGCCAAACATAGAAAGCCAGATTGTGTATTGAGGCTATCTGCATCGCCAACAGTTCTTGCGCATGAAACAAGTGTCTAAGATATGCCTTGCTATACATAGTGTCTACAACAGAAGCACCATCTTCTTCTATCGGAGAGAAATCAGACTCCCACTTCTTATTCTTCATATTCATGATGCCATTCTTAGTAAATAGCATACCATTCCTTCCATTTCTGGTTGGCATAACACAATCAAACATATCCACACCACGTTCTATCCCCTCAAGAATGTTTATCGGAGTGCCCACACCCATAAGATATCTTGGTTTTTGAGCAGGTAGAATCTCGTTCACAATCTCAATCATCTCATACATCTTTTCTACTGGTTCGCCGACTGCAAGACCACCTATTGCGTTTCCATCTGCATTCTTTTCTGCAACAAATTCTGCTGACTGTCTGCGCAAATCGGGGTAAACACAGCCCTGAACAATAGGGAACAAAGATTGACTGTAACCATACTTTGGCTCTGTACTATTAAACTGCTTGACGCATCTATCGAGCCATCTGTGAGTTAATTGTAACGACTTTTTCGCATACTGATAGTCTGCTGTGCCCGGAGGACACTCATCAAACGCCATAATTATATCTGCACCTATACTTCTTTCTATATCAATAACCTTCTCAGGTGTGAAGAAATGTTTGCTACCGTCTATATGAGATCGGAACTCAGCGCCCTCTTCGCTCAGCTTTCTTATAGATGACAAAGAAAATACCTGAAACCCGCCACTGTCTGTAAGCATAGGTCTGTCAAAACTGTTGAATTTATGAAGTCCACCTGCTTTCTCTATAATGTCTGTGCCAGGTCTTAAGTACAGATGATAAGTGTTACCTAATATTATCTGCGCTTTAATATCTTCTTTGAGTTCATTAACGTGAACTCCCTTGACAGTTCCGACTGTTCCAACAGGCATAAATATAGGAGTTTTAATCTCGCCATGGTCTGTTGTTATCAAGCCAGCTCTTGCATTACTATTCTTGTCAGTATGTTGTAGTTGAAATTTCATTACTCTCTTACTTCTTTTCAATAACGGTTAAATCCTTACAGTTCTTCACTTTTGTGTCAGTCAATGCAAGTTTTATAACCTCTTTCGCATCATCTACATAGTGGAATGTTAATCCCTTTCGGTAAACTTCTTTTATCTCTTCCACGTTTTTGCGGTTTTCTTTGCTCAAAATTATATCTTTTATTCCCGCACGTTTCGCTGCTAGTATCTTTTCTTTTATTCCTCCTACGGGTAGAACTTTACCTCTAAGTGTAATTTCACCAGTCATAGCCAACGCCTCTTTTACCTTTCGTTGTGTCAGAATTGATACTATAGCTGTGACCATAGTTATACCTGCTGACGGTCCATCTTTAGGTGTTGCACCTTCTGGACAGTGTATATGTAGTTTCCAGTTATTGAATATTTCAGAGTCAATTCCCAGTTCGTCTGCATTTGATTTCACGTATTGATAAGCTATAACAGCAGATTCTTTCATGACATCACCCAAGTTACCTGTTAGAGTAGGTTGTGAGTCTTTGCCTCTAGACAAACTTGTTTCTATAAACAAAATCTCTCCTCCCACGGCTGTCCACGCTAATCCTGTAACAACTCCAGCGTATTCATTTCCTTGGTACTTATCTCTTGAATACTCTCTTACTCCTATTAGGTCGTTAAGGTCTTCGGGCTTAATTTCGATGCTTTCTATGCTTTCCTCTTTGGCTATTTTGAAGGCTATCTTTCTCATCAGCTTGTTTATTTTCTTTTCAAGCTCTCTCACTCCGCTTTCTCTTGTATAGTCTTCTATTATAACCTCTAACGTGTTCTTTCCTACTTTTATTTTATGGTTTTCAAGTCCGTTTTGCTTAATTGCTTTCGGCAGTAAGTGTCTTTTGGCTATTTCCACTTTTTCTTCTGTGATGTATCCGCTTACTTCTATCAGTTCCATTCTATCTAGTAGTGGCGCAGGTATAGTATTAAGATTGTTTGCGGTAGCTATAAAGAACACCTTAGACAAGTCGTAATCAACATCAATATAGTTATCGTGGAATGTTGAATTCTGTTCAGGGTCTAGCACCTCCAATAATGCTGAAGCTGGATCTCCTTGTCTGCTAACTCCAAGTTTATCTATTTCGTCAAGAATGAACACAGGGTTTGAACTTCCAGACTTAATCATTCCTTTGATTATTCTACCTGGCATTGCCCCGATATATGTTCTTCTGTGTCCTCTTATTTCCGATTCGTCATGCACACCACCTAGCGACATTCTGACGTATTTTCTCTTTAATGAGTCGGCAATAGACTTTCCTAACGAAGTTTTTCCTACTCCTGGAGGTCCATAAAGACATATAATTGGCGACTTAGAGTCATTCTTTAGTTTTATAACTGCAAGATGTTCTAGTATTCTTTCCTTTACTTGTTCCAATCCGAAATGCTCCTTATTAAGAACCTTCTCTGCTGTGCTTAGATTAAAGTTCTTATTTTCGCTGTACACATTCCAAGGTATGCTAGTTAGTGTTTGCAGATAATTCAGTTGTACATTATATTCTGGCGACTGTGTGTTCATTCTTTCCAGCTTTGCCACTTCTTTATCAAACACTTTTTGAATATCCTCTCCCCACTTGATGTTCTTAGCTTTTTCTCTCAGTTCTTCAACGTCTTTTTCTTGTCCGCCTCCCCCGAGTTCTTCTTGAATATTTCTTAGCTGTTGTTGTAGGAAGTATTCTTTTTGCTGTTGGTCTATTCCTGCTCTTGTTTTAGCTAGTATAGACATTCTGATTTGTTGCAGCTCAATTTCTCTGTTGAGTATAGACAGCAGTTCATAGCATCTTTTTTCAAATTGTTTTACTTCAAGCAGTGCTATTCTTTCGTCTTTTCTCATTGGCAGATTAGAGCATACGAAGTTTACCAGCGAAAGTGGTGACCTCATATTTTTTATAGATGTCATCACGTCGTGATGTAATGTTTCTGACGATTTTGTATATCTATGTAGTGCTTCTCTGATTACATCAGTAACCATTTCAACCTTCATTGCCGACTTTTCATCTTGTGGCATTTCTTCGTTTTCAATCACTACTTTTCCTTGCAAGAAAGGTTTGTATTCGTCAATAGACACAAGCGATGCACGCTCCAATCCTTGCACAATAGCTGTCAAACCATTATTTGGCATATCTATCAGCTGTACAATTCTTGCCACCACACCAGTCTTATACAAGTCTTTTTCCGTAGGGTTATCAACTTCTTCATCTATTTGACACACCACAAAAATCTCTTCTTTTTTCTTTTCGGCATGCTTCACTAGCTTCAGAGAGCTTTCTCTGCCAACGCTAACAGGCATAAAAACTCCCGGAAAAAGCACCATATCTCTCAACGGAAGAATAGGTATCTGGTCGTTTGTTTGAGTCTTACAGCCCAACAACTCCTTATCATTTGCCTCTCCAAGATCAGCTACTAATGAAACTCCCATAGCTCCACTTGGAGAAGTTATATCTTTTTTCTTACTCATTTCTTTGAAGTTTTAGCACTTTACAAAATATTAAAGTAGCTGCAAAATTACTCTTTTCATACGTAATATTAAAACTACTTATTCACTTTTACCTCAAAAACAATGCCAAAAACACATAGTTATTGATAATAAAAGTTATACACCCAGCTCATAAACGTGTCTAAACCGCCACAAAAGCCAAGATTAGTGCAAAAACAAACCATATACAACTGACTTTCAAACCATATATAGTTTGTATGTAAACTATATACAATTGATTTGCAAACGATAAATGGTTTGTAAAGCCAACTTTACGAACTACTTATAAATCTATTCAAAGTTTATTAGATAACTTTGCAAACAATACCGCAAAACAGAAAACAAAAACAGCAAAAACATTACCCGATTATGCCAAACCCTTTCTTTAAGTTCAAGCAGTTCACAGTATATCACGACCGATGTGCCATGAAGGTTGGCACCGATGGAGTGCTTCTAGGCAGCTATGTTTCTCTACCTTCAGCGGGCAGGGTGTTAGATGTTGGCACGGGAACGGGCTTGGTGGCAATGATGATTGCTCAACGTGGCACAAGCAACCTAAAGATAGATGCCATAGAGATAGATAAAGATGCGTCAGAGCAGGCAGCTGAAAATATAGGCAAAACCGCTTGGAGTAACCGCATAAGAGTGATAAACAGTGATTTTACAGAGTTTTGTCCACAGCAAAAGTATGACCTTATAGTGTCTAACCCACCATATTTTGAAAACTCATTGCGTTGTACAGCCACTAACA
>JAUMWZ010000096.1:0-3176 GCA_030529405.1 Bacteroides sp.
ATAGGTGTGTTTGACACAGCTTTCCATCAAACTATGCCTGACTATGCATATCTATATGGTATACCTTACGAGCTATATGAGAAGTATGGCATACGTCGATATGGTTTCCACGGAACTTCACATAGATATGTGTCTAAACGAGTGTGCGACTTCCTCGGCGTTAAGTATGAAGACCAAAAAATCATTACTTGCCACATCGGTAACGGAGGTTCTGTTGCGGCGATAAAAGACGGAAAGTGTCTTGACACATCTATGGGTCTTACTCCACTTGAAGGTTTGATGATGGGTACACGTTGCGGAGATATTGACGCAGGTGCGGTTACTTTCCTTATGGAGAAAGAAAACTTGAGCATCAAAGAGGTATCAGACTTGTTGAACAAAGAGAGTGGTGTACTTGGCGTTTCAGGAGTATCGAGCGACATGAGAGAGTTGCTTGCTGCTTGCGATGAAGGTCATGAGCGTGCAATCCTTTCTGAAAAGATGTACTACCACCGTATCAAGAAATACATAGGTGCTTATGCTGCTATCTTAGGTGGTGTTGATATCATCGTCTTTACAGGTGGTGTTGGCGAGAACCAAATGGAGATGAGAAGAGACGTTTGTAGAGGTCTTGAGTTTATGGGAGTAGACTTGAACTTCGAGCTTAACGAGAAAATCAGAAGTAAGGAAATTGTTATTTCTACTCCTGAGTCTAAGGTTAAGGTGGTGGTTATCCCTACTGACGAAGAGTTGATGATAGCGTCAGATGCTGTTGAAATATTGAACAAGAAGTAATATATAAGCATAGACTTAATATTTTAGTGATATGGCGGAGGTGAGTGATATATTAAATATTGCTCATCTCCGCTTGTTGTTTTTGACATTTGTTCGTACATTGCACACAAATCAAGCACACTTGACTACTTATAAATAATAAAATCACAATAAAGAGATGTATTATTCAATTATTATTCCCGTTTATAACCGTCCGTTTGAAGTAGATGAACTTCTTGAAAGCCTAACAAAGCAGACGTATAAAGACTTTGAAGTGGTAATAGTGGAAGATGGTTCAAAGTATGATTGTAAACATATTGTAGACAAATATACTGATAGACTGAACATACAATACCACGTCAAAGAAAACGGCGGTCCTGGTATGGCACGCAACTTTGGGGTAGAAAAGAGCAATGGTGAGTATATGATAATCTTAGACTCTGATGTGATTGTTCCAGAAAAGTATATGGAGGCGGTGGACAGAAACTTATATGTCTACAAAGCCGATGTGTTTTGTGCTCCAGACGAAGCAGACCCAGCCTTCACAGACGAGCAGAAAGCAATAAGCTATGCTATGACTTCTCCGCTAACCACTGGAGGAATAAGAAACAGAAAGCGCACCATGGACAGACACTATCCTCGTAGTTTCAATATGGGCATACGTAAGGAAGTGTTTCAGAAGGTAGGAGGTTTCTCGAAGATGAGGTTTGGCGAAGACATTGAGCTAGGCGCACGACTTTATAGAGCAGGCTATAACACAATGCTGTTTGAAGACGCCTTTGTCTACCACAAGCGAAGAACACACTTCAGACAGTTTTATAAGCAAGTCTATAACTCTGGAATTGCTCGCATAAATCTATATAAAAAGTATCCTGAAACGCTTAAAGCTGTACATTTCTTACCAGCTATTTTCACTCTCTCGTTAATACTTTGGGTGCTGTCAAACGTGTTTCAGGCGGTTGTTGTAAACCTCACTATGCTATACTATAATCTGTTTTTAGACATAAGCATACAAAGTTTCTCGTTCTTTAGAGAGATGGGATATCTGTTTAATTTATTCCGTTTCTTAAACTTCATAGAGTCGTTGCAGACGATATATGTCGCCTTGTTGTTCATCTATTTAGGCGCAATATTTGTGACCTCTGCTGTCAAGAATGGATTTGTTGTAGGTCTGCTTTCTGTTCCTGCATCGCTCATTCAGCTTTGTGGATACGGTCTTGGATTTATCAAAGCATACTGGAAGAGGTGTGTGAAGAAGGAAGACGAGTTTACTGCCTTCAAAAATACTTTCTATGATTAACAAACCCTCTGCAAGCCGTATATCCTCGTTTTGCGAATCATATACCATTGGCTTGTAGACCATATATTGCCTACTTGCAAACCGTATATAATATACTAGCAAGCTCAATATAACTGACTTGCTGTTAATATATAAACCCACTGACTGACAATATCAACACCTTGTTGTTCAACGCATAAAGACTATGTCTGTAACAGAAGAACGCCTATCTATAAATAAATGGGCAGAAGACGACCGCCCTAGAGAAAAGATGATGAATAAGGGTGCGCAAGCCCTTAGTGATGCCGAACTGTTGGCGATACTCATTGGCTCGGGCAACAGAGATGAGAGTGCTGTGGAGCTGATGAAAAGAGTATTGGCTGCTTGTGGAAACAATCTTAACACGCTGGCTAAGTGGCAACAAAAGGATTATCAGCTTTTTAAGGGGATAGGCGAAGCTAAGAGTATAACCATAATGGCTGCTCTTGAGCTCGGACGAAGAAGGAAACAGCACGAGGTAAGGCAGAAGACGCAGATAAAAAACTCTAAGGACGTTTATGAGGTGTATCACAGTATGATGTGCGACCTTTGTAATGAAGAGTTTTGGGCGTTACTGCTAAACAACAATAGCCGAATAATCAGCAACATAAAGATAAACTCCGGAGGAATTGACAACGTATATATAGATGTTAGAGATGTGTTGCGTGAGGCTCTGTTGCAACGTGCTACACGAATCGTCATAGCACACAATCACCCGTCGGGAAACACGCAACCAAGCAAATCGGACATTGAAATAACAAAAAAGATAGCACAGTCGGCAGAGATAATGAACATTAAACTACTTGATCACATTATTGTATGTGAGGATAAATATTATAGCTTTGCAGACGAGGGCTTGATATGATGACGAACAAACAAATATTATAAACCATAAAACCCAAAATACAGATATGGCAGTGCAAGAATTAGAAATGCAACAAGAGATAATAAAGATGCTAAAGACGGTATACGACCCCGAAATACCTGTAGATATATACGAGCTAGGACTGATATATAATATAGAAGTTAGCGAACAAGGCGAGGCAAACATAGAGATGACACTCACTTCGCCAAGTTGCCCCGCTTCTGACTTCATTCTTGAAGA
>JAUMWZ010000096.1:3276-6255 GCA_030529405.1 Bacteroides sp.
CGTATGCACGAAAGAAGGCTTGTCAATTTCCTTGATAGCATAAAACATAAGGCAGCAGCAGTATATCTGCTTGGCGATATGTTCGACTTTTGGTATGAGTTTAAGCTCGTTGTTCCTAAAGGATATACACGCTTTCTTGGCAAACTGTCCGAACTTACCGATATGGGTGTAGAGGTGCATTTCTTTACGGGTAATCACGACATCTGGTGCGGCGACTATTTGCAAAAAGAGTGTGGAGTTATATTGCACCGCAAGCCAATAACAGTAGAAATATATGGGAAAGAGTTTTTCTTGGCTCACGGCGATGGGCTTGGCGACCCAGACAAAAAGTTTAAGCTACTAAGGAAGATGTTCCACAACAAAACACTGCAACGAATGTTCTCAATGCTACACCCTCGTTGGTCTGTAGAACTTGGGCTTGAATGGGCAAAGCATAGCAGAATGAAACGAATTGATGGTAAAGACCCCGATTATATGGGCGAGAATAAGGAGCATCTTGTGCTTTTCTCTAAGGAGTATCTTAGAACACATCAGTCAATAAACTTCTTCGTGTATGGGCATCGTCACATAGAGTTAGACCTAATGATTTCTCAATCAAGCCGTGTGATGATACTTGGCGACTGGATAAACTACTTCACCTACGCCGTATTTGACGGTGAAACAATGTTCCTCGAAAACTTTATTGAGGGCGAGACGGTGTTGTAGAGATAGAGTTGTGGAGTATATAATAATAAATAACCCCTCACTGAAATCTTTTCAGTGAGGGGTTATTGGTTGTTGAGTTTATTATTAGTACGACCATTCTATATCTCTTATAAATGTTATAGGAGATAATAGATGCTAGCAATAAGCCTTTTGTGTTATTTTATATAGGCTTTACATCTCTTATTCTGACACTCTGTCCAGCGAGAACACTTCCTTTTAGAACAATCTCTATCTTTCCTGAGGAAACATCTATACTTCGAAGATCGTCTGCTCTATAGCTGTCTATTTCGCTATCTTTACTCCTTATTCTTAACAGTGGATAAGGGTATATATAAGTCCCTTTTCTAGTTGGACCGTATTCTCGGGTTTTACTATTTCTGAAAGTGTAATACCATGGGTCTTGCTCTTTTGCAGGGCTATTTCCATTGATAACTCTTGTGGTAGTCCATTTGTTATTGTCTATTTTTATTTCTTGTATATCCATTTGTACTTTTACTCTTCCTGCTAATATTCTTACATCTGCAACATTTATTTTTGCTTCCACTTTTCTTGGACACCTAGTATATATAGTAGTGTTTGTTTTCCCACTATACGTTGGTCTTATTACTTTTCCTGGGTAATCCCCTGTTATTAGTTGTATAGTGTACTTTGTAACAATGCCTTGATTGTTTTGTCCAAACTTCATGTTGTTAGACATCGCTTTGTCTAACTCTTCCATTGTTTTTTTGCCTCTTAATACATCTATGGCTAGAGAACTTCCTCCTATGCTGAAAATCTCATCTTTTGTATATGAGGAACTTTCTGCTATGTTTTGTGATAACTCTACCTTTTGTCCCAAAGCGATAACTTTTTGTCCTCCGTCAAAAGTGAATTTTTTAGCAGAAAACTCTTTTAGGTAGCTGAAAGTTTTTCCATACGTAACAGATGTTACTATCGCTATTGGTCTATTACCTATCGTTTCCTTTATGTTATTCCAAGTAAGATTTTTATCGAATAAAGAAGAAGGGTTTTCCTTCCAGCTATCTGATAACTTAATTGTTAGATAGTCTTGGTGTAAAGTTGAAGCCTGGATAAAGGTTTGCTCTCCATTAGATATTTTTGCTGAAACTTCAACCCCGAATCCTGAATAGCTTGCATCTATCCTTAAATCGCACATTAGTTGTTTATCACTAGTGTATATGGCGTGTTTCCTCTCTACAGTAGATGAAGGTTCATATCCAGAGTCTATTAGTGATCTCATTATTTTGTTTGTTGCTTCTCGTACTGATGCGCTGTCAGGTTTGATGTTATTTTGTGTAATATTGGTATTGCTTAAAAAATCCCCATAGATGCTTATCGGATTTCTTTTTAGGTTCCCAACAGGTTTGGGTGCTCCTATAGTGATATCTGAGTCAACATATATTATAGCTCCAGGGTATATGTTGTCGTATCCAGAACCTCTGACATAGATTTCTTTATTGCTGAATTCATTTACTTTATTCAATGTAAGAATATATCCTGCATCTTCTAACTCATTAACGAAGGCATAAGTTTTTAATTCTCCATCTGAGTATAGCTCGTTGTTGCAAAGTGAACTTGTGTCATACTTAATTCCTTTGAGACCATTGTTTATTTCTTTTTCTCTGCTATTATTATTATTATGGTCATTGCTGTTTCCTGTGAGTGTTCTAACTCTTCTTCTTCTTCTATATCTCTTCCATCTTCCATCTTTGAACATTACAAAAACAATAATCTCATAAATGGTGTCTGAATTAAGTCCTTTTATTACATAGCTAGTCTGATTTTGCATAGCTAGACTATACTTCTTAACTCCTTGTTCGTAGGTACCTTCTGCCCATGAAACAATATATAGTAATTCAGAGTCAGCATCTTTCCAACTTATGGCTATGCTCTTAGAATTTATACTGTCTATGTTAATAGAAGAAGGATCATAAAGAGTCGGTCTGTTCTTGAGGTTTTTTCCTTTCCTTTGATTGAATTCTATCCGTTCTAGTTCGTAAAAAGGAGGTGGAATTAGCTTCTTTCTTGATGTATTTTTCATAACTATAAGCAATTAACCTTGTATCATTGCGAGGTTTTTTAGGTTAGTTAAACAAAAAATGAATGACTCTTTACAATCATATAGTCTTGATTTAAAAGAGTATTATGGTTTTATCTTGCATTCTTTGTGATATGTTATTTTTGTAAAGGAACTATTAGAGGAAAGGGCAATGGGGAGTGGATGGAGGGTAAGTGAATGAGAATGAGAGGAATTTGCGGAATGTTGCGGTGGTT
>JAUMWZ010000097.1 GCA_030529405.1 Bacteroides sp.
ATGCAGAACAACGACAACAACTCATGTTTTTCATTGCTCACCAGGTTTTCATGTATCACCATAATTAACATATCTACCGCGCAAGAAGTCAAAGAAATCATCCATTGCATTTTTAGTTATATCCCATTTTTTACCTGTTCTATAGTCTATAAGAGGATCAGCTGTGTTGTATCTTTCTTTAAGTTCTTGCTTCCAAAGTTCATAAGCAGAAAGACCATTAACACCATCTTTTCCTGTCAAGAACTTCCAGAAGTGAGTTTCATCGACTTGGTCTTTAGGCCATTTCTCTGTTGTGCTACCTGGCTTATAAACTTGCTCTTTTAATACAAGAGCTTTCCAAACATCGTATGCAGAATCTCCCTTGTCTCCCTTAGGACCTTGCATAAATCTCCAGAAGTCGGCAGCACTATTATCACCTTTAGGCCACACATCTCCAGTATTAGGGTTATTGAAACCTTTTGTTTCTAACTCTTCTTTCCAAAGCTCGTAAGCTGACTTTCCATTGTTTCCTTTAGCAGGTACACCTGTGTCAGTAGTACCTATAAACCAATGGAATTGAGGCCCAGGACCAATATGAGGGCTTACACCATCTATGCCATCTCTACCTTTTAGATATCTGAAATAATCAGTTAATTCTACTTTACTTTTATCCCAAGTGATTCTACCTGCCTCAACTTCTTTCTTCCATATTTCGTAAGAAGAAAGTGCATTATTTCCGTTAGCACCTCTAGCTAAAACACCAGTGTCTTCTCCATTAATCCACCAGTTATTATTATTTCCTACTTCAGGAGTACTTCCATCTCTACCAGTTAAGAATCTCCAGAAGTCTGCTTCAGAGTCTTCACTAGAATTCCAAGTAGTTGAAGGGTCGCGTGGATTAGTTACATCTCCCTTAGATATGTATTTTTTCCACAACTGATAAGCAGAAAGGCCGTCTGTGCCTCTATCTCCTTTGTTACCTTTGATGTAAATAAGAAAATCAGCCAAAGTTGTCTTTTCCTTTGACCAACCAGGAACCTTGCCTTGTTCGGCTTGCTCTTTCCAAATTTCATAAGTAGATGCTCCATCATCCCCTTGTGGACCAGGAGGAAGATAGAAATTCATGTCACTGCAAGAATACATTGCAATAGTAACAAACAGTGCAAAAAAACCAAATAGCGTTTTCTTTGTCATAAAATTTTAATTTTAATAATACTGTGGTAATGTTTGTTCTCAATATATTTCTTTTGTCTCTTTTGTTAAGAGAACTCCAAAATCACAGAAAGTCATAAATAGGTTATTACTAATTTATTTCACACCAGTTCATTTCTCATAAAAGACGATACATAATATTACATAAGCCTTTCAAATCCCTAGTATGTTAATTTCTTCACGCAAAAATACATTTAGTTTTTAACAAACACATAAGCACCCCTACAAAATTAACAAATATTACACCACATAAAGACTATAAGACATAATGTAAACTCTATGGTACCATAAACAAAAAAGAACTAAAGAAGAACTCAGCAAACAAAAAGAAAGAAAACAGAGGATAACAGTACCTAAAAGAAAGAATAAATCCCAATCACAACACGACAGGAAAGCAAAAACTGCTATTTACAAGAAATTCAAAACAAGACAAATGTAAAAACAAGAAAATCCCAGATTAAAATAATCACTCCAGAAGCAAGTTCAACAACAGACTCAAACTGCGCTTTTACTTTTAAAAAAGCTATATCAAAACCATATAAACAGATGCATAATCAATATATAGCCTAAAAGATGAGCATATAAACACTAACAAGAAATCAAACTGTAAAGGTTTTATTTGCAGATAATACACAAAACAGAAATCAACGATATATAACCTACAGAGCAGATATATACAAAATAGACACCTATAAGAGATAAATAAAAGCAAAAAACATAACAAGCTATACAGAAAAGGAAGGATAAGTATTGCATAAACAAGAAGGAGCTGTTAGGTGTAAAAGAAAAAGCAGTTGCTGACTTTAATATCAACAACTGCTTACTTATTATAATTCTCTATATGCTATTTATATGTACATCTAGTTACAGCTTAAACAAGCGATCTATTTGCACTATGTAATAGTCATAGAAATTCTTTGTTTCTTGATTTACTCCAGACGACTTGCCTTGCTTGTATAGAGAACTTATTCTCTTAAGCTGTGCAGCCACCAATGGATTGAGCTTTTGTTCTGGCAATCTTGGTTGATTGAAAATTACTCTAGCAAAAGAGTGTTCCTCTTTACAGTTGTAGTGACTACATGCCATAGCTGGTTTACTTACCATGTTGATAAATTCCTCATACTCCTCTTGCAATCTTGCAGCACCAGGTTTTGCAACAACAGGTTGAAGTCCGCTTAGAGCGGTAAGAACACTTATTGCAGTAGATTGCAAGTTCATATCTTCTACACTTAGGTTTGCACCTTGCATTGTAGGCTTGAAGATTTCACTTACTGCATCGTTCATATAATTTGTTACGCTGTAATTCTTACCATTGTTTGCTCTTTCGCCTTCCCATATTCTAAATAGAGTTGTAGGCGAGAACATAGAATATACTACAGACTTTTGGTAACCATCAAAAGCACCTCTGTTGATGTTAAGCTTATCCAACAAGTCTTGTGGGCACAACCAACTATTGTATGTCTTAGCCTCTTTTACCAACCAAGCCATAGCTTTCTTTTGAGTAGCCTTATCTATATAGTTCTTATAGAATTTTCCATCTCCTTGTCTTACTTCCTTAAAGCTAACACCACCTAAATAAGGAATTACGTGACTGATGTGTCTACCATATTGGATAGCTACTTCTCTATAAAGTTCCCTTAGCTCTCCATACTTATCGCCATTTGTTCTCTTCCAGTTCTCGAAGTTCTTCATTATATACTTCAAGTTCTTTATAGCGTAGTTACCAGATTTGATGTGGTCATTACCTAAGTCTTCCGATTGAGCAGTAGGGTCTACAGTTACAGGGAATTGTTGAGCTCCGAACTCAAACATTCTGTCTTTAGTTTTCTCTTCAATCCATTTGTCAAGAGTCGGTATTTCGTCTTCAGGAGTTTTCGCGTCCTTTATCAACCTATATGCCCAGTTTATTGCGTGTATGTCATATACACCAAGAACTGGAGGAGTTAGCTTAACACCTTTTTCAAAGTCGCCTGGTTGAGCAACAAAGTTGTTACGAGCATAGTCCATAATAGAAGGAGTAGTTCCATACTTCTGAGTGAAAGAAGGGCTACGCAATGAGTCTACAGGGAACGAATAACTAGCTCCCATATTGTGCATAAGACCTAATGTGTGACCTATCTCGTGCGATGCAACATAGCGAACAGATTCTTTCATCACTTCATCATCAAACACGTTCTTGTGTACTCTCTTATCAACGGCAGCTGTTTGAGTGAAACGCCAGTTGTGAAGTAGTGATATAACGTTGTGATACCATATTACGTCAGCAGTCAATATTTCTCCTGTTCTTGGGTCTACATAACTTGGTCCCATAGCGTTAGGTATATCTGTCAAGGCATACTTAACACAGCTGTATCTCATATCGTCTGGGTCGAAGTTAGGGTCATTCTTTGGATATTCAAGAGCCTTAACCACATTCTTAAATCCTGCTACTTCAAAAGCCTTGTTCCAATCTTCTATACCTTGCATAACGGTTTCTCTCCACTTCTTAGGGAAAGCTGTATCCACATAGAACACTATTTGTTTAGCTGGTTCTACAAGTTCTCCTGCGAAATACTTTTCTTCTTCTCCCGCCTTAGGTTCTATTCTCCAACGGTGTATAATTTCTCTGTTTACAATCTTGTCTTTGTTTGAAGAGAAATATCTCTTTTCTGTACTAAAGAATCCAACTCTGTTGTCTTGGAATCTATGACGCATCGGTTTGTCAGGAAGAACAAACAAAGAGCGGTGCATAGTCACAGTATAAGGTAAGTTGTGAGGAGGCACAGTATAAGCATACACACTCTTTACCTCGATATTCTTAGGGAAAGTGCTTACGCTACTCACTTTTGATGCTGGTGGGAAGAACATACCTTTTATTGATTGTGGATTTGGGCTACCACTCAAAGGACTTAGAATATTATCTTGTCCTAAGAAGATGCTATTTACATCAATCAGCACATTTTTTCCTTTCGACGCAATAATAGGGAATACTTTCCAAATTGGGTCTTTATAGTTTTTCTTGAACGAAGGGAATATAGGGTCATCTTCTGACACTACGTTCATATTTTGCACAAGGTGTATATACACTCTCTTAGAGTCTTTCGAAAAACGAATTAAGATAGGATTTTTCGCCATCTGACCAGCTACAAGTTCGCTGTTATTGCTTGTTTCTGCCACTCTACTTGCAAGTATATAACTCTTATTGAAAGCTGTATCTGGAATTTCAAAAAGAACAACACCGTCTTTGTTTACGTGAGTTGTAAACATACCCTCAAACTTTTGGAAACCTTGTGTAGCCTTTGTGTATGGGTCTACAGGTTGAGGTGCTGGTGCTGGGTTAGGAAGTCCTTTCTTCTTTCTTTTTTTTGCCTCTTTCTCAGCCTTTGCTTTAGCTTTCTTTGCAGCTTTCTCTCTTGCTTTTTTCTCGGCCTTTTCTATTTTAGCCTTTTCTTTTTCGCTTTTTTTATTGTCTTGCGCCTCTAAGCTATGCGCTGAGAACACAAAAGCGAAAAGAAGCACTGACATAAATGCTTTCTTCATTTTAGTTTCAATTTAATTAAATGGTGATTATAAAATGGTCGCTAATATATCTATTTTGAGGGTAACAGTCACTATTTGAGGATTAAAACAATTTGTTTTTAATATTATTTCAGTAAACACATTACTGTTAAATCCTACAGATACTATTATTTAATACAATAAGGCTCTCAGGCCCCATATTAAACAACAAATCTATCACACTAAGGTTAGGAATAAATCCGTGTCTATCTTCAAAAACCTGATAATATTTCACAGGAGTGAACCCATCGGTGTATTCTCCTTCTTTTCTCTTAGGATTTATCTCTGAGCGCAGGTCTAATATCATCTCCGACTTACCGTCATAGTATTCTTTGGTAGTGTCAAAACTCACATCTATATCTATCAAACCACAAATGGTTTCCATAAGTCGTAAGTTGAAATCCACAAGAAAGTCCGTGTGATTATCATATATAGGCTTAAAGAAGTCTTTGTAATATTCAAAGAAGGGGGTGTTATTGTATGCTGACTCTATGGCATTCCAATGTGTATGTTGCCAGTTACCATGATTAGATATGCGCAAATCTTTTGTTAAGCACTTCTGATTGTGAGGTTTTTCAACGGGTATGGAAAGATGTTGCACGCCGTTGGCTGTAGATATAGCACACCTGTTTCTGTATGTTTGTTTCACATAGTTATCGTTTACCTCTATTATAGCCCTATCGCTACCAACTATGTGAGCATAATATTCTATCGGAGCTAAGTAAGCCGTAGAAAAGCAGACTTCTTTCTTCATCGCATTACATTATTCTAGTTTCATCATTCCACCTTAGTGAAAAATCTTTCCCAGCGAAAGCCACTAAACCAACCACTTTTCTCCTTAGAAAACCACACAAACAGAACCTTGCCCGTAAAGCTTGAACGAGGAACAAAGCCATACACTCGTGAGTCGTCTTTACAGTCGGGCGAATCCATCTTAACCCAATAGTAGTCTTGAGTGAAAGCACAATATTCGGTAGGTTTACCATCTACATACAGAATTCCGTCTGTTATCTCTGCTTTCTTTCCCTCATATAGTGTCAAAGCAGACTGAATAAGCCCAATATTCCAAGCATGTATTTTCACAGACTTATACTTTGACGGCACAACTATTATATGCCTATTGTCTACATCTAAGTTTTCCCACTCGTTAGCCTTTATTATAGTATCGCCAAAAGCAGAGAGAGCAGAATATTCTCTCTTTGTAAGCTTAACAGAAATGACAGAATCATTACACTGCTCATACTCAAAAGCTATACCAAGTGTATCCATATAGTGCCTCAGCGTGTCAGTAACAGACGAATGTACAGCATATCTTTCTCTTACAGCCTCTTCCTTCTGCTTGTCGTATAGCTCCACATTCAGATTTTCGTCAAGCACCAAACTATCGCCTGCAACAGCCATAATGCGCCCAATAGATTCATGATTACCAGACGTGTTTTCGTTTATATACGAATTAGAAAAGATTGATAT
>JAUMWZ010000098.1 GCA_030529405.1 Bacteroides sp.
CTAACAGATATCCCATACAGACAGAAATACACACATTCAACGAAGATATAATCAGAGAGGCTATTAGCTTTGAGATGAGCAGAAACGGACAAGTTTTCTTTGTCAATAACAGAATAGCTAATCTTGAGGAAATAAAATATATGATAACGAAGTCAGTACCAAACTGCCGTGTAGCAATAGGACACGGACAGATGGAACCAGCTAAATTGGAGGAAATAATATCTGACTTTGTGAACTATGAGTATGATGTTTTGTTGGCAACAACCATTATAGAAAGTGGCATAGATATATCTAATGCAAACACTATAATAATAAATCAGGCACATAACTTCGGACTTAGCGACCTGCATCAAATGCGTGGACGAGTTGGTAGAAGTAACAAGAAGGCGTTTTGCTACTTACTTGCACCGGCTTTGGCAACACTGCCTACAGAATCAAGAAGAAGACTTCAAGCCATAGAAAACTTTAGTGACCTTGGAAGTGGTATACACATAGCTATGCAAGACTTAGACATCAGAGGTGCAGGCAATCTATTAGGAGCGGAGCAAAGCGGTTTCATTGCCGACTTAGGATATGAAACTTACCAAAAAATTCTTGCAGAAGCCATAACAGAGCTACGTAAAGAGGAGTTTGAAGACCTATATAACGACGAGCAACACACTACTAAAAAAGAGATTAAAGGAGAAGACTTTGTAGATGAATGTCAGATAGAGAGCGACCTTGAACTACTTTTCCCAGATAGTTATATAAAAGGAAGTAGCGAAAGAATGTTGCTATACAGAGAAATGAACAACATAAAAACCGACAGAGAGTTAGAAGAATTTAGGGCAAAACTTATTGACCGTTTCGGTAAGATACCTAAAGTTTCGGAGGAACTTCTTCAGATTGTACACCTCAGACGATATGGCAAGCATCTTGGTATAGACAAGATTGCACTGAAATCTAACAGTATGATATTGTATTTTATAAATGAGCTGAACAGTATATATTATCAGAGCGATGCTTTTGGAAAGTTCATTGAATATGCAAAGAAGAATGTAGAAAGATGCAAGGTTAAGGAGCAAAAAGATAGAAATATTATGACTATCAAGAATGTAAGCAACGTTTCAAAGGCAGTAGACATCATCAAAAAAATAGATAGCATAGAGTTACGCTAAAAGATAAAAAGCACACATACAAAGAGTCAGACACATGTATTTCCAAACAATATACAACTGATTTGCAAACCATATATAACTTTGATGCAAACTGTATATAACTTATAAACAAACTGTATACAGTTTGAAAACAGATAGTGTATAAAATAAAAATAGCATATACTATAAGTTACTCACTTTAGTATATGCTATTTTCGTTTGTACTAAATAATTCGCTTATCTAGTGATATTCATTGCGACAGCAACAGAGTCTATATCAGCTCCCATTGGTGGATTACGTTTCACAACTTCAACATCTATTTCGATTATATCAGTAAACTTTTCAAGGATAGAGCGACCTATTCTGTGGCAAACGTGTTCTATCAGTTTGGAAGAATGTTTCATCTCTTCTCTCACAATCAAAGCCACTTCGGCATAGTTTACAGTATCGTGCAGATTGTCACTAACACCTGCTTTGGTCAAATCAATATGCAACGTAAGATTTACCACATAATCATTGCCTACCCTATTCTCTTGTGGCAACACCCCATGGTAAGCATAACAGTGTATGTTATTGAGCTTTATGCAACTGTTTTTTATATTCATATATCGCTTATATTCTATTGTTTTCTTTTATCATCTCACTGATTTTGTCGTTCAGTTCTTGCTTTCTCATCAACTTCTCAGTGCTTATATTCATTCTGTATCTCCAATAATGCTGAGGATTTGCGGGCACATTTATCTGCTCATCTTTAGCCTCTACACGTGGTAAATCATCGCTTATTGAAAGCCAGTCTTGAAGTGGCAATATGCAAAGCATAGACGGAGATGCAAGATGATTGTTTACTATCTGAGAGCAAACCGAGCTGGTAGCCGACTTAGGTGCTATTCCATCACAGTGCAAAACTTCATTATAATACCTCTGAATACTTTCTTGATTTTCTTCCCACCAACCTCTGATTGTACTCATATCGTGAGTAGAAGTAGAGCAAACAGACATATACGGATAAGCCGACACAGAAGCAAACTCACGGTCAGTCTTCTTAGGCATACGCTCAATCTCAAGGCTTAGTATGTGCAAAAAGTTCATCACACTTTCAACACAAGCAGGTATCATTCCCAAATCTTCGCCACAAGCAAGCATATTTGTAGAGCTTATCAGTGCAGGAAGTTTACACATCGCTTGTTCTTGCCAAAACATATTGTGTCTGTTGTAATAGAAGTCGTGATATAATCTGTCAAAACTTTCCCTCAAAGAGTCAGTCAGTTTGGCGTACGATTGAGTTTTATATGCCGATATGCGAGGGTGATATTTGCCCTTAGCTGAACAGTCTTCTAAGAACAACACATCATCAATCAAAGACATAAGAACTTGTTTTTCGTCTTCGGTAATATCATCTTCTAGAGCAACAACCTTTTGTTGAGTGTCCACAAAAGGTTTAAGTGAATACACTCCATTATCATCTTTCTTGTCAAAGAACTTATTCTTAAACTCCTGCGATAATGAAACTCCATCTAAACTGTCTATAACCTCGTCAGTAATATATGGCTTTGTATATCTAATATCAAAAGAAAATCCATAATGACTAATCTCATCTACCGACAAAGGTAAGGCTGGCGAAAACCTACCTAATATACCGTGAACGGCTGTTGTAGGTATTTCCCATATCCTGAAAAAGCCTAGTATGTGGTCAATTCGATAAGCATCAAAGTATTCAGCCATCTTACTCAACCTATTTTTCCACCATTGGTATCCGTCTTTACTCATCTCATTCCAGTTGTAAGTAGGGAATCCCCAATTTTGACCGTCAGTAGCAAATTCATCTGGAGGAGCACCTGCTTGCCCGTTCATATTGAATAGTTTTGGCTCTGTCCATGTTTCAACACTGTGGCGGCTAACACCTATTGGTATGTCGCCTTTCAATACTATTCCTTTTTTGCGAGCATATTCTGTTGCAAATTTAAGCTGAATATGCAGATGATATTGTATGAAATAATAAATCTTGCAACGCTTGAATACAGCAGAACGGTCTTTTTCTAAATCCTTGACAGATAATTTGCTGAAATCGGAATATTCTTGCCAAGCAGTGAAATCGGCTGTACCATACTTATCACGTAAGCACGAAAAGGCTGCATACGGTACTAGCCACTCTTTGTTTTTATTAAAAAACTTCTTGTATGCTGTACTTCGCAAAGTCTTTTCTCCCTCTTGCTTATATATTTCTTCGTAGTATTCCCACTTAAAAACATTGACCGCTTCATAATCCACAAAACCTTTGTTATTCAACCTATTACGTTCGAATTCAAAATATTCCATTCTATCCTTGTCCGCCAACAGACCTATGCTGTAAGGATTGGCATACATAGGGTGAATTGCATATATAGATATTGCATTGTATGGATAAGAGTCTTTCCATGTGTGAGTACGGGTTGTGTCGTTGATAGGTAATATCTGTACAACCTTTTGGTTAGTACATTCTGCCCAATCAATAAGTGTTGTTAGAGAACTGAAATCGCCTACTCCCCAGCCGTGTTCATCGCTTCTCACAGAGAATAAAGGTATTGCCACACCCGAAACCTTCCACTCAGGCAAACTCATATATACATCTCTTTCGTTTTTGACGACTACATCGTACGAGCTGAAAGACGATAAATCAATAGTTCTGTTATGATTATTCTCCCATTGAACCACCTTATTTTGCTCTATATCAAAGAGTAAGTACTTATATTCTAAGCATTGATTGAAACTGTCTAAAGGTATAGTTATGCTCCAAAAGCCCTCTTTTTGCAAGTCCATAAACTTGGCTTTGTTAGTATTCCATGCTCCGAGCTCGTCAATACTACCCGTAATCATAAGCCTATACTTTGACAGTGTAGGTGTGCAATACATATTTATTACAAGCTGTTTGGCTTTACCTGCTACAACACTGTTAATCTGCGATTTGCAAACTGTATTGAGTTTACTTGCAAACGATATATAGCCAACATTCAAACTATTATTATCTTGCCAGTAATCTATATATAGTTTACTTTTTCCTTTAATATCTTTTGCCGACAAAGTGCGCATAGCATAATCGTCTTCACTCCTTATCTCTGCTCCGTTTTCAAGCACACAATACTTGTAGCTAATACATTCGTTAAACGAAAGTTCTTTAGTCCAAAACTCACCGTCAGTAGTACTCATAGTGAGCAATGTATTGTCAGACAATTTAACGGCAAGTTCTTGCCCCCAAACTGTTTTATAGTATATGCCCAAAGAAGTATTCATATCAAAGTATTTATATATGGTTTGTATATAAAAAAATAAACACAGAGCGAATTTATAAATTTATCTTTACGCTCTGTGTTTATATCTATATATTTTTTAATTATCAACCTACAACTAAGTTGTTATTGAGTTTTCTATTTCTTTTAGTTCTTCTCTGAATTTTTTGTCTACCTCTTGTTGGTTTTTCACAGCCTTGCAAGAGTAGATTACAGTAGCATGGTTTTTTCCGCCAATACTTCTTCCTATCGTGGTTGTAGACGATTCGGTATATTTATTAGCTAAATACATTGCTGTTTGTCTTGCAATTACCACTTCCTTCTTTCTTGACTTTTTGTGTATATCTTCAGTGTCTATCTGCCAATACTTGCATACTGCCTCTACAATAGTGTCTATTGTGATTTGTTTCTTTGTGAAGTTGCTATTGCCAGAAATAACACTTTTAGCCAAATCAAGGGTTATATCTCTGTTGAACACAGTAGAGTGTGCAAGCAAAGAAAGCACTGCTCCTTCAAGTTCTCTGACACTTTCACTCACATTTTCAGCAAGATATTCAATAACATCATCAGGGAATACCACCCCATCTCTTCTTAGTTTGTTTGTCAAGATATTTCTTCTTAGCTCCACATTAGGTCTTTCCAACTCGGCAACCATACCCCACTTAAACCTTGTGATAAGTCTGTCTTCTATATTCTTTAGGTTGCTTGGGTGTCTGTCTGATGTTATGATAATTCTCTTACCACTATCTCTCAGGTAGTTAAATATATGGAAGAAGGCGTTAAGTGTCTTCTCTTTTCCTTCAAACTCTTGTATGTCGTCAATTATAAGAACGTCTATACTTCGGTAGAAGTTAATGAAATCATTGCTTGTGTTATGCTTGGTTGAGTCTGTAAACTGAACTTGAAACAAGTGAGCAGACAAGTATATCACTCTTTTTTGTGGATAAAGCTCTTTTATTTTCGCCCCTATTGCGTTGATAAGATGCGTTTTTCCAACTCCCGATGGTCCATGAATAAAGAGCGGATTGAATGTAGATGAGTTCGGATCGGTAGCAACTGACATGGCAACACTTCTCGATAGCTTATTAGTGCTACCTTCAATGAAGTTGTCAAAGCTATAATTTGGGTTCAGTTGCGGGTCTAAATCTTGTGTGGCAACAGTATGTTTCTTTGCCTGCACTGAAGACTCTACCGCCTTATTATCTACACTTTGATTTGCAACAGACTTGTCAGCAGATATGCTCACAGTAGCGTCTTTTCCTCCCGACTTAACTACTGCAACTATATAATTCAATTGCACACCACCTCCAAAAACACGGTCTACTGTTTTTCTTATTAGCATAGAGTATTTTTCTTCCAACATTTCGTAGAAGAAATGACTTGGAACCTCTAATAGTAACACGTTATTTTCAAAGCTGATAGGCATTATTGGCGAAAACCATGTTTTATAGCTTTCTGCTCCAACATTATCTTTAATGATGGAAAGGCATTTGCCCCACAATTCAATTATACTTCTATCAAGTGACATAAATCTGATTATTTTTCTCTGTTTAGGTTAGATTTAAGGACAATCCTCTGCAAAATTCGTAATCTATTAGATAAAAAACAAGCCTTGTTTTACTTGCATTTTATATAGAAAACAAAAGACACTTATTTTCAACTGTTTATAATTGATAAACATATAACTACCAAATTTTAGGTATTGCTTTTATCTAATTATTTAATTTATAGTTATATAAGGTGTAAACTATATATAGCTGACTTCTAAAC
>JAUMWZ010000099.1 GCA_030529405.1 Bacteroides sp.
GTTGGGCAGGCAAATCTCACGGAATGCAATACCCTATAACTCTCCGTGTGGTGGGGCATGATGATATAGGGATTGTTACTAACATTACATCAATCATATCTAAAGAAACAGACATAAATCTTCGTTCTATCAGTATTGATTCTCATGATGGTTTGTTCTCTGGTAATCTCACAGTTATGGTTGGCGATAAAGGAAAACTTGAGTTTTTGATAAAGAAACTAAAGACTGTAAAGGGAGTTAAACAGGTAGAAAGAAGTTAGTTTGCTCATTCAGTGCTTTATGTGGCGGATAGGTAATTAACTTTCCACCTCTTGATAAATGCCCTTTCCTTTTTATATGTAGATTGTTGTTCTTGTTACGCTATGATGTGTAATAATCTAATAATAAAGAATATGAATATAGAGGAGTTTAGAGATTATTGTCTTTCTTTTAAGGGTGCAAAAGAGTGCTTGCCTTTTGACGATAAAACTCTTGTTTTCACCGTTATGGATAAAATGTTTTGTCTGACAGACATAGACTCTTTTGATATGATAAACGTGAAGTGCGACCCAGACGAGGCTATTATGTTGCGAGAACAATATCCTGAGGTTATCCCAGGTTATCACATGAATAAGAAACATTGGAACAGTATTCTCACAAACGGTGAGATTACCGATGCGCAATATAAAGAATGGATTAAAAACTCTTATGATATAGTTGTGTCTAAACTTCCTAAGAAAAAACGCGAAGAACTTGCTAACTTTGACGGTAAGGGGTAGATGTATATCTAAGAGTTGGATAACAGCCCTTTACAAGCATATATATAATCATATTGCAGACTATATACAGTTTACATCTTAACTGTATATAGTCTGTTTTTAATTTATATATAGTTGATTTGTTAGTTATATATAGTTTACAATCGCTTTGTTTTTATTTACATCACAATGTGACTATATTATCTGCTTATATAGTGCTTATTATCGCAAATCTGCTATATCTTTGTAGCTGTTTATTATGCTTATTTGTAAACAATGAGAGGGTTACTTTTTTCTAAATACATATATACATTTCTGTTTGTCTTAGTATTGTATTCTTGTTCGTCTACTAAGTATGTGCCACAGAATGAGAAACTTCTGAGCAGAGTTAAAGTAGAGTCAAAGAGCAAAGAAATTATTGTTGGCGACTTTGAGAACTATGTCAGACAAAAGCCTAATTCTAAGCTCTTCAATCTGATAAAGGCAGAGCTTTACATATATAATATGTCTGGCAAGAAAAACAGTGGTTGGAACAGATTTTTAAGAAGAATAGGGGAGGCTCCCGTTATATATAATGAGGAGATGACACAGTTTACTAAGCGAGAGATGACAAAAGAGCTAAACAACTTGGGGTATATGTCCGCTAGAGTAGATGTGCATAAGAAACAAAAGAAAAGAAAGATAGAAATCAAGTATGTGATAAGTGCTGGCAAACCTCATATTATTGAATCTTTTGTGCAGAATGTATCAGATGAAAGATTGATGAACATTATTAGCTCCGAGAAAGACAAGTCATTTGTCAGAAAAGGCGCAGTTTTTAATACTAACAAACTTGATGAAGAACGCATAAGAATAGCCAATCTTGTGAGAAACAGAGGATATTATGACTTTACAAAAGAGTATATTACTTTCATAGCAGATACTGTTGCAAACACGAGGAGAGTTAATCTGACTATGAATGTGTCAAGTCATGATAAGGATAGTAAGGATAAAGAAAAGTTCATACAACCATACACCATAGGCAATATAAAGATTACTGAAGACTTGCCTTACTATACACAAAACTCTGAAAAAGGAGGATCAAAAGACTCTTTGATATATAATGGGAAAACGTTTGAATACGTTCGCAAGCCATATATAAGTCCTCGGGTGTTAGACAATATGATATCTTTCGGCAAAGGAGATTTATATAACGAGCAAAAACTTCAACGCACATATTCAAATCTTATACGATTGTCGGCTGTTAGATATGCAAACATTCGATACGTAAAGAAGCCTGACAACACACTTGATTGTTTGATTAGTGTAACACGCAATAAAGACAAAAACATATCTTTCTCTGTTGAAGGCACAAACTCAGCCAGTGACTACGGCGTTGCTGCATCAATAAACTTCCAAAACAGAAACCTTTTCAAGGGTTCTGAGCTTTTTCAAGTCAAACTTAGAGGTGCTTACGAAAAGATTTCAGGATTGAAACAAGGCTATTTCAGTAATAATTTCAGAGAATATGGTGTTGAAACAAGCATAAACTTTCCTCGATTTCTGTTTCCTTTCTTAAAGAACGATTTCAAAAAATCTATCAGAGCAAATACAGAGTTTGGTTTTCAGTTCAACAATCAGTTAAGACCTGAGTTCACACGTACACTTCTTAACGCCTTTTGGTCTTATAAGTGGTCGAACAACAGAAAGTCAAGTCATCGCTTTGACCTTATCAATATAAGTTTTCTTCATCTACCAAGTATCTCAGAAAGGTTTAGAGAAGAATACATAAACAATGGTAACAGCCTTTTCTTTACTTATAACTATCAAGACCGTTTCATAATAAACTGGGGATACTACTATTATTATAATAGCGAAGGCAATGCAAATGTGGTAAACAGACTGTTCAATCCGAGCGCAACAACCTTTCGTATAGGAATGGAGTTTGCAGGTAACTTGATGAATGGAGTATCTAAGATTTTCAACTTCAAAATGAATGAGAACGGAGAGTATAAACTGTTTAATGTTCCTTATTCTCAATATGTAAAACTCAATACTAACTATCTGAAATCCTTTAGGTTTGATAAATATAATTCTATTTCTTTGCACGTTGGTCTTGGATTAGCTATTCCTTACGGCAATTCTAAGACTATACCTTTTGAAAAACAGTTTTTCTCGGGTGGAGCAAATAGTGTTCGTGGGTGGAGCATAAGAGAGTTGGGTCCCGGAGCATACATAGGAAATGGAGATTTGCTTACTAAGTCGGGAGAGATTAAGCTTGATGCAAACTTGGAATACAGAACAAAGCTTTTTTGGAAGTTTAGGGGTGCGGCATTCATTGATGCAGGTAATGTGTGGAATATAAGAACATACAAACATCAACCCGATGGAGTGTTCAAGTTTGATAAGTTCTACAAACAGATTGCGGTAGCATACGGATTGGGAATAAGGCTTGATGCAGACATACTTGTTTTAAGACTTGACGGTGGAATGAAAGCTATTAACCCGATGTATGAGAGTGGTAAAGATAGATACCCTATAATCAGACCAAACTTCAAAAGAGACTTTGCGCTGCATATAGCCGTAGGTTATCCGTTCTAGCATTATTTATTATGATATTCTCAAAAGCACCTTATTTATTTCGCACAGTAAGGTGCTTTTGCTGTATAAATAGATATGTAATGCTGTGAAAATAAAAGATTAAACTCGCTTGCAGTTGTTCATTATAATAATGACGCTATTGAGTCTATTTGCAGATTATATATAGCTGACTTGCAAACTGTATATAATCTATTTCTTAACTATATATGGTTTGCAAATCAACTCTATATAGTTTGCATTATAGGTAAAAACACTTGAAAAGGGGAGTCTTATTCGCTAATTTCTATTTTGTCTATCTGTTTTCTCTTAGTTTTCTAGCTCTTGAACCACATCTATATAAGAAAAACACTCAATAATTGATTTTTTATTATTCATAATTCTTTGTTTTCATAATAATCATATATTTTTGTGGTATGCAAGAGTTAATATACCACATAGAATTACTATTAGAGGAAAACGACTGTGTTATAGTTCCTAACTTCGGAGGGTTTATTGTCTACGATGAACCGTCGAATTATTCTGAGCAGGAACAAATATTTCTACCACCAAATCGTAAGTTGATATTCAACAAGAAACTTCGTATAAACGACGGATTGTTGGCTCAATCTTATATGCAAATCAAGCAAGTAGATTTTTCAGAAGCTATGAGTTTGATAGAACACTCAGTAGTAGAACTAAAGAAGTCTATACAATATGAACGCAAGTTGGCTTTAGGCAAACTTGGAGAAATATCTTGCAACATACACGGCGAATATATTTTCAATAGCTATGATAATGTTCGTGTATATCCTTCATTGTATGGTTTAGACTACTTTGAGATGAAACAACTCAAAAATCTTAAAGAAGCTGTTGCCATTCAAAACATACAAAATGAAGAACCTAAGAAGAAAGCAACTCGATATAATTTTTCAATTAGCAAAGCGTTCATCAGAAACACTGTTGCAGCAGTTGTTGCTGTTGTGCTGTTCTTCTCTTTCTCAAACACTGTGGGCAACACAGACACCGTAAATACGGTATATGCCACAATTATACCTGAAGAAATATTTAAGGGAAAACCTACTTTGATATCCAACAAGCAAGAGGTTGAACCAGAAGTGAAATATAATGCTACGTTGGAGGAAGCAATAAACCAAGACAAGCAAATAGAAGAGATGTTGTTTTCGTCGCAAGAAGAAATTGTGACACAAACATCTACTTCTGACAGTCAAACATTCGAGGTTGAGACTGAAAAAATAGAAATCCCAACTCAAAAAGTAGCAGAAACAAAAGAAGAGATAACAATTGACGACATAGAAAATCGGCCATACCACATAATAGCAATAGGGGGTATATCTAAGAGTGCTGCACAAAAAATAGCAGAGCAATACAGAGAAAAGGGTTTCAAAGATGCTATTGTTATCACAAAAGACTCTAAAGTGAGAGTTAGCATAATGTCGTTTGAAGACTTGAATGAAGCAAACAAAGCTTTGGCAGAACTTAGACAAAGCGAAGAACATACATCTAACTGGCTATTGAAGTAAAGCCTTTCCAACTTTTTACATATAAACAAAGACATAAATTAAGCTGATGAAACGAGTGGTCTGCCCTAAGTGCGAGAACTACATTGCATTTGATGAAACAAAATACAGCGAAGGACAATCGCTAGTTTTTGTGTGTGAACATTGCAGCAAACAATTTAGCATAAGGCTGGGAAAGACAAAAACAAAGGCTTTGCGTAAGGAAGAAAATCTTGACGAAGAAGCTGAGAAGATGAAAATGTCTTTGGGATACATATCGGTAGTAGAGAATGTGTTCGGTTTCAAACAGTTATTGCCACTTGTTGAAGGAGATAACGTGATTGGACGCAAGTGTATTGGCACTAACATAACTACTCCTATTGAAACATCTGATATGAGTATGGACAGAAGACATTGCATTGTTAATGTTAAGGTTAGCAATAGTGGCGATGTGAAATATACTGTCAGAGATGCCGAAAGTGTTACAGGTACATTCCTTATGAATGAGATTTTGAAGTATAAGGAAAGAGTAACAATCACAGACGGAGCAATAATCACTATAGGAGCTACCACACTTATATTCCACACTAAGAATGGGGAACAAATAGAAGAATAAACCCTTATTTACAAACTATATACAACTGATTTGCAAATTATATATTGTTTGTTTTCAAACTATATATAGTTGATTTCTAATTTATATATAGTTTCTTTTTCAGTCCTATATATCTTTACTTTGTTATACATACCATAAACTATAGGTTTATTAACTACCTGTTTTATTTATGTTCTTTCTCTTTTTGCTAGAAGAGTAGAGGTAAGTTATTTTTTGTTGGATTTAGCCATAATTTTTCTTCTTTCACTTATTTGTATGGGTGCAAAAAGTCTTATCTTTGCGGGGATAATCAAGACACAAAACATACTTATATGACTAACGAGAACCTATCGCTCACGAGAAAAACAATAGTGGGTGTTCAATTTCTTTTCGTTGCCTTCGGAGCAACAGTGTTAGTGCCTTTACTTGTGGGTTTAGAACCATCTACTGCTCTTTTTTCAGCAGGTGTCGGCACACTTATATTTCATCTTGTAACTAAAGGTAAAGTTCCTATTTTCTTAGGAAGTAGTTTCGCTTTCATAGCACCTATCACTGCAGCCACAGAATTATATGGATTGCAAGGCACACTCTCTGGTATGGTGGGAGTGGCACTTGTTTATTTTGTTATGAGTGCATTAGTGAAATGGCAGGGAGTGAACCTTATAAAGAAACTGTTTCCACCTGTGGTAATTGGGCCAGTGATAATACTTATCGGTCTTTCTCTAGCTGGTGTAGGGGTAGATATGGCTAA
>JAUMWZ010000100.1 GCA_030529405.1 Bacteroides sp.
CCGCTTGGAGAAAGATTTACAGATGTAACCTTCTTGTTGTAGATAGTGCCATATATTGTAAGTCTTTTCTTAAGTTCTGCATCTATAGTGAATTGTACGTTGTCTTCTTTGTTACTTTTGTCTACTTCTGCTTTTATGTAGGGAGGCATCTTGTCTTCTGGAGTAACGAAAATTTTGAAAACTAACTCGTATGCCTGTTCTGGCTCAGTAGAAAAAGCTATATCTCTGTTAGATGAGGCAGAGATACTGTCTTCTGCTGTGTTTTTAAGTTGCATAGAGTATCCGTTCATAAAGGCTTCCCAACGGTTTGGAGATACTACCTTTATGTTTCCGCTAGAGAACTTATCTGCTCTAATGCTTGTTTTTACAAGGTAGAAAGCATATTTGTTTTCTAACTTGTTTAGCTTTAATACACCTGCAGTGTCTGTTTCCATCAGAGTAAATTCCTTGTCGTCAGCAAACAGATTGATGTCTGTGCGTTGAAGGTTATTAACATTGAATGTTGCACCTTTGTTGTTCAGACTGTCAGTTAATACTGGCATCTTTACCTCTTTTGGTTTGCTCACATAGAATTTTGTTATTCTTTGCTGTGCGTCTGAATATACAGACGTCGTGAGGACTAATGCCGCAGCAATAAAAAGTTTAAGTTTCATAGGGTTGTTTATTATTAGTATTTTATTTTGTCTAATATTCCAGTTAGGTATGCTATTGCTATTCCGTAGTTAGTGATAGGTACTTTTTGAATCTTTACTTTCTCTACTCGGCTCAAAACATACTTTCTGTTGAACATACATGCTCCGCAGTGTATAATCAAATCGTACACGGTCAAGTCGTCGGGGAAACTTGTGCCAGATACTATGTCTATGCTAATTCCCTCGCCAAATCTTTTGCGCAACATGTTTGGTATCTTCACTCTACCTATATCTTCTGTTTGAGGTGCATGAGTGCAAGCCTCTGCAATTAGTATCTTAGAACGTTCGTTTATCTTTTCAAAATGCTTTGCTCCTTGAACAAATAGCTCTATATCCCCTTTGTATGCTGCAAAAAGCACAGAAAAAGAGGTTAGAAGTGATTGCTCAGGCTTCATTTCATAAACTTGCTTGAATACTTGCGAGTCTGTTATTATAAGTTTGGGTGGATTTTTTAGTGAGTTGAGTGCATTTGCCAACTTGTCTGTTGTGCAAGATATGATGACACACTTCTTGTCCAAAAGCTCTCTTATTGTCTGTACTTGTGGCAATATAAGTCTTCCTTTTGGTGCTTGTATGTCTTGTGGCATAACCAGAAGCACGGTGTCATCTTCTTTTACCAACCCTCTGGTTATGCTTTGCTGACCGTAGTCTTCTGGTATGTTTTGAAGAATGGCATTGTGTATTTCCTCGATACCTATTCTTTGTTTTGAACTAATCTTTATTGGGCTTAGTCCTAAAGTCTTTTTTATTAAGTTCTCAACAGTGTCTGTTTCAGAAACAGTGTCTATCTTGTTAAGAACCAATATTGTAGGAGTCTTACTTTTCTTTATGTTTGTAATCCATTCTTTCTCTTGTTTTAGTGGATTATCACTAAGTAAGTCTTGGTCGTCTGCCGATATAACTACAATTGCAATATCTGTTTTTTCTATTGCTCGTCTTGTCTTTTCAACTCTTAGGTTTCCTATTTCTGTGTTGTCGTCAAAGCCTGCCGTGTCAGTGAAAACTACTGCACCTATCTTTGGCAACTCCATGGCTTTGTTCACAGAGTCTGTAGTTGTTCCTTTGTAGTCAGAAACAATTGCTACTTCTTGATTGGTTATGGCATTTATCAGTGATGATTTTCCACTGTTTGTTTTGCCTATAATTGTAATATGTAGCCTTTCAGAATTGGCAACATTGCTTAGACTCATACGAACAAAAGTTTATTACGTCAAAATCTAAAGTCTCTTTTCCCTTTAGCTATTTCTATAATGTTTTTAATTGCTTTTTCTCTAATCTTTGGGTTAGGTATTAACGGCACATCTTTTTCTATCATGCTGTTACCCAGTTTTTTTGTCTCTTCCGATGCGTAGTCTTCAAGATATTCTTTCAAGGTCATCAGTGCATTCGGGCCACAACAGTTAGCTATCTGTCCCGACTTAACCAATGCCATAAACCTATCTCCCGTTCTTCCCTCCCTGTAGCAAGCAGTACAGAAACTTGGAACATGTCCTAACTTGAGCAACCACTGTACAATCTCGTCAAGCGTTCTTGTGTCGCTCAAATCGAATTGTGCAGAGTTATCTTCAGGAATATCTTCGTGGTATCCGCCAACAGTAGTCTTTGAACCTCCACTCAACTGTGAAACTCCTAGCTCTAATACTCTTTCACGAGATTTCTGAGACTCTCTTGTCGATATAATCATACCCGTGTAAGGCACAGTCAATCTGATTATAGCAACAATCTTTGCAAAGATATCATCAGATATTGCATTTTCAAAGTCTGAAGCGTTAATATTGTCTGCTGAACATATTCTAGGTACACTTATCGTGTGAGGTCCAACTCCAAAACGAGCCTCTAAGTGTTCGGCGTGCATCAATAAGCCAACGAAGTCATACTTATATGTATTCAAACCAAACAATACTCCTAATCCCACATCGTCAATTCCTGCCTCCATTGCTCTGTCCATTGCCTCTGTGTGATATATATAATCGCTCTTAGGGCCAGTAGGGTGAAGTTTCTCGTAGTTTTCTCTGTGATAAGTTTCTTGGAAAAGAATGTATGTTCCTATTCCTGCATCGTTTAGTTTCTTATAGTTCTCTACTGTTGTAGCAGCTATATTAACATTGACACGTCTGATAGCACCGTTCTTATGTTTAATGCTGTATATTGTCTTGATAGACTCTAATATATATTCTATAGAGTTTATTTTAGGGTGTTCTCCAGCTTCTAGAGCCAACCTCTTGTGTCCCATATCTTGAAGTGCAACTACTTCTTTTATTATCTCCTCTTGAGTTAGTTTTCTTCTTGTGATAGTTTTATTTTTTGCGTGATATGGGCAGTATACGCAACCGTTTATGCAATAATTAGAAAGATATAAGGGAGCAAACATAACTATTCTGTTACCATAGAACTTCTCCTTTATCTCTTTAGCCAAAGAAAACATTTTTTCTATGAGTTCTTTGTCTTCACACTCCAATAATATAGCCGCCTCTCTGTGGTCAATGCCTTTGCATAGTCTGGCTTTTTCTATAATACGGTTTATTTCTTCTTTATTGTTTTTGTTCTTTTGTGCGTATTCTATTGTCGATAGAATCTCTTCGTGATTGATAAACTCTTCTGCTTTGTCAGAATCTACTTTATAGTCTACTTTCATCTTGTTTTATTTTACAAAATCTCCTCTTTCTAATGAAATTTCGTATCCGATAGCATTGAGTTGTTTTTGTAGTATCATTAGTCCTTCTGCCGACTCTGCTCCTAAGGCGGCTTTGTCGTTGTAGAGTGAATACTTCTTTCTGTCTTTTTGGGGCGAAAGATTAGGCATAACAACATTTGCTCCAGATAGAATTCCCTGTTCTCTTCCTTTACTGTCAAGCGTAGCCAAAGCCGTTGTAGATGGAATAAGTGCTTTGGGGTGCATTATTCTAAATATAGACAATAGTAGTAGCGTTAATTCTAATTTCCCGCTTTGTTCATTAGCAAAAGGTGTGTCCTTATGAGGTAAGAACGGACCCATACCTATCATCTCCGGCTTTAATCTTTCTATAAAACGTATATCTTGTATAATATGTTCGGTAGTTTGCCCTGGTGTTCCCACCATTATTCCTGTTCCAGTCTGGAAACCTATGTCTTTTAAGATTTTTAAGCAGTCCAACCTGTTTTCTATCGACATAGATTTTGGGTGTAAGATGTGGTAATGTTCCTTATTAAACGTTTCATGTCGGAGCAGATATCTGTTTGCCCCGACATTATAAAAACGTTGATATGCTTCTTTTGAGCGTTCTCCTAAGGATAGAGTTATAGCGCAGTCGCTGAATTTATCTCTTATTTCTCTGACTACTTCCTCGATAAAGTCGTCGTCAAATCTTCTGTCTTCGCCTCCTTGCAATACGAATGTTCTCATGCCAAGTATGTATCCTTGTTCGCAACATTCAAGTATTGTTTCTTTATCAAGTCTGTATCGTTCGACTTTGGGGTTACCACTTCTTATTCCGCAATAGTAGCAGTTGTTTTTGCAGTAGTTGCTTACTTCTATCAGCCCTCTTATAAAGATTTTGTTTCCGAAGTTCTCAACTGCTATTTCTCTTGCTTTATTGTTGATGTAGTTTAATGTTTCCTTGTCGCACTGTGTTAGTAACAGTCTAAATTCATCGTCGTTGAGTGTCTTCTGTTTAAGGAAGTTCTCGACCAACTGTCTCATATGTTTCTTTTCTTTTTCCTAAGTCTTGCAGAAGTTGTTTCTTGCCCGACATGATGTCGTTGTGTGCTGTTGGTCCGGTTATACAACCACCCTCGCAAGCCATAACTTCTATAAATTGTGTTGGAGATTTGCCTGTTTTTGCCACTGTGCGTAGCAATGCTATGTTCTTTTTGTTTAGGTCTGCCACGTTCATAGCAGTGTATTTTTCAGCTTCTTTACCAAGATATGCTTGTACGGCACCCATAACTCCGCCCGCTTGTGCAAATCCGTGAGCTTCTTTCACAGATGTTTTCAGAACTGAATACTTAGGCGATTCTTTCACTTCTATGCCCATTCCTTCTAGTATGGCAGCTATTTCTTCGAATGTCCAAACATAGTCTACCGCCTCATCTCTTAATGCTTCTTTTCTTTTTGCTACACATGGTCCGACGAAGACAATCTTAGCGTCAGGGTGTTGTTGCTTAGCCACGCGTGCAGCATAATACATTGGCGAACCAGTATGTGAAACGTATGGTTTCATGTCTGGTATATGTTTGTTCACAAGTTCTATGTATGACGGACAGCATGATGTTGTCATAAACTTCTGTCCTTCTTCGATTTTCTCTACAAGTTCGTGTGCTTCGTTGTAGATAGTGTGCATTGCTCCTTCAGCCACTTCTATGATGTCGGCAAAACCTATTTGCTTGAACGCGCCATATACTTGTTCTATGTCTGCTTTGAATTGTCCAAGAATAGACGGAGCAGGTATAAGTATCATCTTTTCTCCTCTCTTTATGGCTTCAAGCACATCGAATGTTTGTGATATTTCGAATATTGCGCCGAACGGACAAGCGTTGATACACTTACCGCAGTAAATACATTTGCTTTCGTCAATCTTTTCTATTCCGTCTTCGTTCTTGCTGATTGCTTTCACAGGGCAAGCCTCTTCGCAAGGCACTGGTATATATACGATAGCGTGATAAGGACAGCTTTTGTGGCAGATACCACAGCTTATACATGTGTCGTGGTCAATCATTGCTTGTCCGTTCTTTTGGAATCTGATAGAGTCCTTTGGACAGTTCATGTAGCAACTACGTGCAACGCAACCTTTACATAGGTTACTGACCTCATAGTTTATTTGCACACACGACGAGCATGCTTCGTCTATAACACACAAAAGGTTTTCTTTAGTTACTTCTTTTCTCTCTAATGCTCTTCTTGCATAGTCTGACAGTGGTGTTACTTCGTCTGTTTCGTCTTCCATGTCAAAGCCCAGCAGAGGGAAAGATTTGTATTTCCAAACTGCACGTTCTTTGTGTACGCAACAACGTCCCATGTGTTTAGACTTTCTTGGAGATAATTCAATCGGAAGTCTATCTATGTTCTCCACTAGCTCGCCATTTTTCCAGAGCTTAACCAAGTTTGCCAACAGCTTGTGTCGGACAATCATAACATTATTTGTAAACGCCATAAAAGTAAAAAGTGACTATTAAAATCGGCGCAAAAGTACCAATAATAACTGTATGTATGACACATAAAACTCTGCTTTACTTGCAAAAAATACTTAAATAACTATCATTACGACATTTTCTAACCTCTTTCTCTCGTTTTACCCTCTTTGTTTATCTCTTTCTGCAAAGTTTCTTCTCTTTCAGGCTTGTTTTGTTGCACTTCCAAACAATATATTGTTGTCATCTCA
>JAUMWZ010000101.1 GCA_030529405.1 Bacteroides sp.
GAAACCTTTTCTTGGTTCTTCTTTTCAGTTATGAAAAGAAGAACATATAAGACAAGAGGAGAGAAGAAGAATGAATAAAAATAAGAAGGTTGATACTAGCAAAATATCACATTATAAGTGTACTGAACCATAATAAAAGGCAAATTCTTATTTGTATGTAATAGAGAAAAGTGTTCTGTATATCTTCTTTGCAAACGGTGTATGGTTTATGTATCAGCTATATATAGTTTGTTTCTTGTTCATATATAATTTGTAGGCAGGCTGTATATGGTTTGCAGGGGAGAGTATAATGTGGTTTGTATTGGTTCAATATTGTGTTCTTTGTGTTTAGCTTTTTGTGTTAGTGGTGTCTATATGTATGTATTGCATTGCTTAGGCTATTAAAAAACTCATTATAAACTTCTTTGTTCGCAAAAAAAGATAGATATTTGCAGTATGGTAGAGTTTACGACAATAGTAGATATTCTGGTTAAGGGCTTCGTAATAGGGGTTGCTGTGTCTGCTCCGTTCGGCCCTGTCGGAGTTTTATGTGTTCAGCGAACACTCAATAAAGGACGTTGGTACGGATTTGTAACAGGCGTTGGGGCAACAGTTAGCGATGTTCTTTATGCTTTAGTAACGGGTATGGGCATGAGTGCCGTTGTTGATTATATTGACAAGAATATGTTTTATCTTCAGCTTATAGGGAGTGTTATGTTGCTTCTGTTTGGTATATACACATTCCGTAGCAATCCTGTGAAGTCAGTAAGACCTACCTCGCCAAAGAAAGGCTCATATTTCAATAACTTCTTAACTGCCTTTTTGGTTACTTTGTCTAATCCGCTTATCATGATACTATTTATCGGACTTTTTGCGCGACTAGCTTTTGTACAGCCGGGAGTATTGCTCTATGAACGATTGACGGGATATTTGGGAATAGCAATAGGAGCTTTGAGCTGGTGGCTATTCATCACATATACGATAGGTAAACTTCGCAACCAATTCAATATTAAAGGAATTCTGGTAATAAACCGCTTTGTTGGCGGGGTGGTTATGGCAGCATCTATTATAGGTATCATATATGCGTTTACTGCATAATGATAAACTAATCCATTATAAATAGTTTCTTATGAATTACATTGCTAAGAGTCTTAAAGAGAAAAATATAGCAGAGTATCTTATTTATATGTGGCAAGAGGAGGACATAATACGTTCTAACGATTGCAACATGGATAAGATAGAGAAGAGTGTCATAAGCATTTATCCCGACGACAAGAAGGAGGAGATGATAGAATGGTATTCTAATCTGACAAATATGATGATTGAAGAAGGAGTGAGAGAGAAAGGACACATACAGATAAATAATAATGTGATAATAAAACTTACTGACCTTCACAATCAATTGTCTGCATCTTCAAAGTTTCCTTACTACACCTCAGCATACTATAAAGCTCTGCCTTACATCGTGGAGCTAAGAAATAAGAACGGAAATAAAGATGTTGCTGAACTGCACACTTGCTTTGAAGCAATATATGGTGTGCTACTTTTGAAAGTTCAGAAAAAAGAAATAAGTGCAGAAACATTAACTGCTGTCGAGAAGATTACAAACTTTGTGTCTATGCTGGCTAATTATTACGAAAAAGAACAAAAAGGAGAACTAAATTTCGATTAGTATGCGTGTGTTGGTAACAGGCTCTAACGGTCAGTTGGGCAATGAGATAAAGAAAATATCTAAAGACTCTAATCATAGCTTTATATTCACTGATTTGGGGCAACTTGACGTTTGCTGTGAGGAAAAAGTAAGAGAGTTTTTTGCTGAAAACAATATAGATGCGGTAATAAATTGTGCTGCATACACGGCTGTTGATAGAGCAGAAGACGACAGACAAAAGGCTTTTGAGGTAAATAGTATAGCTCCTAAGAATCTAGCTGTTGTTGCAAATAGGTATGGAGTAAGGCTGATACACGTGTCTACTGACTATGTTTTTGACGGAAAGAAAAACATTCCGTATGAAGAGGAAGACAGTGTGAATCCACTTTGTGTATATGGCGAAACTAAGTTGAGAGGGGAAGAAAACGTAATAAATAATTGCGAAAACTCAGTAGTTGTAAGAACAGCATGGCTTTTCTCTTCTTTTGGCAACAACTTTGTGAAGAAGATGGTTGAACTGTCTGATAAACAAGAAGTGATAAAAGTAGTGTCTTGCCAACAAGGAACGCCAACTTATGCAGCAGACTTAGCACATGTTCTTGTAAAGCTGGTAGAGAGAAAAGATGTAAGAGGTATATTCCACTTTAGCAATGAGGGAGTTTGCTCTTGGTATGACCTTGCTTGTGAGGTTATGGAATGTATAGGTGTGCCAAAAACTAAGGTCGTTTCTGTTGCTAATAATGAATATCCGCAGAAGGCACAAAGGCCTGTGTATTCGGCACTTGATAAGACAAAAATAAAAAATACTTTAGGCATTGAAGTCAGGAAATGGCAAGATGCACTAAGAGATTGCATAGATTTATTATAAACAATATATGGCAGACAAAACAGAAATACAAAGACGACGAACATTTGCTATTATTGCTCACCCCGATGCAGGTAAGACTTCCTTGACAGAGAAGCTACTTTTGTTTGGGGGGCAAATACAAGTAGCAGGAGCTGTGAAGAGTAACAAGATAAAAAAGAGTGCAACTTCCGACTGGATGGAGATTGAAAAACAGAGAGGTATATCTGTGACAACATCTGTGATGGAATTTGATTATAAGGACTATAAGGTTAATATTCTTGATACTCCAGGACACCAAGACTTTGCAGAAGATACATACAGAACGCTGACTGCCGTAGATAGCGTTATAATTGTTGTTGATGGTGCGAAAGGGGTAGAAACACAAACTCGAAAGTTGATGGAAGTTTGTAGAATGCGTAAGACTCCTGTCATCATCTTTGTGAACAAAATGGATAGAGAAGGTAAAGAGCCTTTCGATATACTAGATGAGCTTGAAGCGGAACTTATGATTAAGGTGCGCCCACTTTCTTGGCCAATAGAACAAGGGGCGAGATTTAGAGGAGTGTATAATATATATGAGGATAAGCTAGACTTATTTCAAGCATCAAAACAAGTGGTAACGGAGAAAATTGAGGTTGATATAAATTCTGAGGAACTTGACAAACAAATAACTAAACCACTAGCTGATAAGCTGAGAGAAGAACTAGAGATGATAGAAGCGGTATATCCAGAGTTTGATGTTGAAACATATCTTGCTGGCGACTGTGCGCCTGTTTTCTTCGGCTCAGCACTTAATAACTTTGGGGTGGAAGAACTATTGAACTGTTTTGTAGAAATAGCCCCAAGTCCACGCCCTGTTAATGCTGAAGAGAGAGAAGTACGTCCTGAAGAGCAAAAGTTCACAGGGTTTATCTTCAAGATAACTGCCAATATAGACCCTAACCACCGTTCGTGCGTTGCCTTTTGCAAGGTTTGTTCGGGCAGATTTGAGCGTAATGCACCTTACTACCATGTTAGGCATGGGAAAACAATGCGCTTTTCTTCGCCTACACAATTTATGGCTCAACGCAAGACAACTGTAGACGAAGCTTATGCAGGAGATATAATTGGTCTGCCAGATAATGGCACTTTCAAAATAGGAGATACACTAACAGCGGGAGAAATACTGCATTTTAGAGGTCTGCCAAGCTTCTCGCCAGAAATGTTTAAGTACATCGAAAATGCTGACCCTATGAAACAAAAGCAATTAGCAAAGGGAATTGACCAGCTAATGGACGAGGGCGTTGCTCAACTTTTTGTTAATCAATTTAATGGGAGAAAGATTATTGGCACGGTAGGTCAGTTGCAGTTTGAAGTGATACAATATAGGTTGCAAAATGAATACAATGCATCTTGTAGATGGGAGCCTCTCAGTCTTTACAAAGCGTGTTGGATAGAAAGTGATGACCCTGCAGAACTTGAAAACTTTAAGAAGAGAAAATATCAGTACATGTCTAAGGATAGAGATGGAAGAGATGTGTTCTTGGCAGATTCATCATACGTTTTGCAGATGGCACAACAAGATTTTAAGAAGATAAAGTTCCATTTCACAAGTGAATTTTGATGATACTTAGGGAAAAGAGTACTATATTACTGCAAAATGAAAGGTTTTTTCTTAAAAAGATGTAATAATAACAAGAAAAGAAAGAGGATAATTTTGCTCAATATGGTTTATTATTATATATTTGCGGTAACATAAACATACTATTACAAACGCTTTATAAGCTTAAGAATAGAAAGGAAACAATTTTATTAATTAATATTTTTGAGAATGAAAAAGACTATTTTCGCTGCGGGTTTATTACTCGCTTCAGTTTCTGCGATAGCACAAACTAATGAAGGCACAGTGTTGCGCCACAAATATGAAACTAACACATTCTTCCAAAACTGGTTCATCGGTGCTGCTGGTGGTCTTAACCTTTATATGGGTGACTACGATAGCAACATCAAATTTGACAAACGTCTTGCTCCTGCTTTGGATGTAAGTTTAGGTAAATGGATTACTCCTGTATCTGGTATTCGTCTTCAATATGCAGGTTTGGAAGCTAAGGGTCGTACTGAAAACCTTCAAACTAACCCATTCTGCAATACTGAAACATGTTCTATGAAAGCTAACAAGGAGTTCAACTTCCACAATCTTCACTTTGACTACATGTTTAACATTAGCAACGCACTTTGTGGATACAACGAACACAGAGTTTGGAACCTAATTCCTTACGCAGGATTTGGTTGGGCACAAGCGTACAAAGGTGATGTGAAGAACAATGAATTTGCTGCTAACTTTGGTTTATTGAATACATTCCGTTTAGGTAAACGCGTAGATTTAACTCTTGAAGCTCGTCAATTATTGACTAAAGACGCATTTGATGGCGATGTTATGGGGTCAAAATATGATGGTATGACTTCAGTTACTTTAGGTCTTAGCTTCAAACTAGGTAAGACTAACTTTGAAAAGGTAACAAGAATCGAACCAATCGACTTAACTCCATACAATGATCAAATCAACAGCTTGAGAGCACAAAACGGAAGATTAGCTTCAGAAAACAAACAACTTGCTGACGAACTTCTTGCTGCAAAAAACCGTAAGGTTGAGCCTAAGACTGTTGTGTTCGCATCTCCAGTAGCTCTATTCTTCAAGATTGGTAAGGCTAAACTTGATGCTAAGGGTCTTGTAAATCTTGAGTACTATGCTAACTTGATTAAGTCTGCAGAAGGTAAAGTATTTACTATTGTAGGTTCTGCTGATAAGGTAACTGGTAACAAGGCTTACAACCAAAAGCTAAGCGAAAAGCGTGCTGATTACGTATATGATATGTTGATCAACAAGTTTGGTGTTCCTGCTGACCGTTTGGTTAAGAAAGCAGAAGGCGACACAAATAATCGCTTCAAACAAGCTCTTCTTAACCGTGTAGTTATTCTTGAACCATAAGAAACTCGCGTTACTGAATTGATAAAACAGTAAATTAGGGATTATATTCCTTGAAATATAAAAGGGTGAGAAATGAAAGTTTCTTACCCTTTTCTTGTTATGGTGTTGTTTGTTGTCTGCTTTTTATGTGAGATGTGTTTGACGTTGATTTTTATATTGTTATGCTGAGAACTCTATTAGAACATCTCTTTCTTGCTGTCTTTTGTAAAAAGATTCATTTCTCAGTAGTATATTCCTTTTGAAAACATAGATTATATATGTGTATCTCTTAATGTAAATTCTTTCCTTCAGATAGTACGGTTTGTGTGAGAGGTGTAGTAAATCTGTGTGGGCTTTGTTTTTTCTCTTTAGGGAATGTTAGATATGTTTCGTGATATAAGAAAAAATTGTTTTGGGGAATATATTATATCTCTTGTTTTTCAGTTGTATATCCCTTTTGAACAGGTTTATTAGATATAGGTGCCTCTTAATGTCATTTCTTTCTTTGAAGTAGTATGACTTGTGTGAGAGATGTAATAAATATGTGTGGTTTTGTTTTTTCTCTTTTTGAATTGGTATGTATTACTTGTTTGATAGGCATAGTAAATATTTGTTGTTTCTTT
>JAUMWZ010000102.1 GCA_030529405.1 Bacteroides sp.
TGTGTGTCCTGCTCTTCTTAACACACCTTTCTCTTGTGCATATAGCGGATTTATATGACCTGGACGTCCAAAAGTTTCTGGTGTAGACTTAGGATCGGCTAAAGCTAATATCGTGGCAGCTCTATCTGCAGCCGACACCCCAGTAGTACAACCTTCTATTTTGTCTATTGTAACAGTAAAAGGAGTACCCAGCATAGACGTGTTATCACTTACCTGTCTTGGCAAATCTAGTTCTTTGCAACGCTTAATAGTGATTGGTGCGCAAAGCAATCCACGTGCATGCTTTAGCATAAAGTTCACTTTCTCTGGCGTAATCAACTCTGCTGCGATGATTAAATCACCTTCATTCTCTCTGTCTTCATCATCAACTACGATGACAAACTTACCTGCCTTAAAGTCTTCAATAGCTTCTTCTATTGAATCTAATTTTATATCTTTCATCTTATAATAGTACTATATGTATTTTTATTATTGTGTAATTCTAAGCAGTCTCCCTATATATTGGAAAAAACTTATCAACTTCTTTATTCTGCTGTCATTAAGATTTACGTTGAAAGCGTCTTTATTAGACTTGTAAGTTAAGTATGCTCCAAGCGGAAGTAATATCATTGTGCTAAACCACATACCTATCCATACCACCCAAACATCATCTCTTGCCATCTTATATCCAGTACTATCTATCAGATAATATGTAATAAATATAAGTACAGACAATACTACTGGTATGCCAAGTCCACCTTTACGAATAATTGCACCAAGAGGAGCGCCAATGAAAAGGAATAGCAAACAAGACAAAGATATAGTGAACTTCTTATGCCATTCTATTTTGTGCCTTCTCAGATTATAATCGTTTGACTCTACAATAAAGTTCTCACTGCTCAGACCACTACTTTCTCCATTCACACGTCCAAAAGCAGAAGTAAGTACTTGCTTCTTATCTTCCAAAGACATTGATGCGAATATACTATCTACATTATAATCACTAAGGTTTAATGTAGCAGCATCTACTTCGCCAGCTTCACAGCTTTGCCAAGTAGATACATGTAGGCTACCTTCTGAAATATCTCTATAAAACTTATTACCGATGCTGTCTGCCACGTGTTTCATAGAGTCTATTGACGTAGATAGTGTTTGTATGTTTTTCGAAACAGACTGACCCGACATGATGTCTGTATCTGTCATGTTAAAGTTTGAGTCATACTCAATAAATATATTCTTCTCTCTGAAAGACTCACGCCTATAAGGAACATTTTCAGAATTCATATTCTGAGCCCTCAAATTCTGGAATAAATCGCCACTATATAAACGTAGGAATAGCCCGCTTTGGTCTGATATGTTCTCCATTTTTGCAGAGTCTGCATACATAATATTAGCATTGTCAAACCCCTCTCTAAAGTCATATATCAAGACATTATACAACATTCCTGTTTTTCGGTCTTTTTTCTTGACACGTATTTTATAATCTCTCACTCCCGAGTAGAACACATTTTCAGGGACTTGTACTTCAGGATTTTTCTGCTTTATAGATATGAATATTGTGCCTAGGCTCTTGTGTGCAAACGGAGCTACAACATTTTGGAAGTAGAAAGAAACGAAAACAGTAAATACAGAGAAAAGAACAAGCGAACGCATTATTCTGACCAATGGCACACCTGCTGCTTTCATAGCCAATAGTTCATATCTTTCTCCGAGATTACCGAATGTTATAAGTGATGTAAGTAATACGGCAAGTGGAAGTGCAGCAGGCACACATGTCAGCCCACAATAGAAGAAAAACTTGAAGATTACATACATATCAAGTCCTTTACCCACAAGGTCATCGACATACTTCCACAAGAACTGCATCATAAATACAAAAAGACTTATGAAGAAGTTACCTATGAATAGAAGAATAAAAGAGTTAAAAACAAACTTGTCTATTTTCTTTATGCCGAGCATTTCTATATAGTTTAGAATAAACTATGGCAAATTTAGACTAAAAAAGTATGCAAGCAAGTTTTTCAACTAATTAAAGTTAGCTAAAAACCATACTTACGTCTGAGATTACTCATTTGTGTATCCCACAAGCTTATTAAGTCATCAGTTTCTCCTTCTTCTGCAAAGTCCACCACAGACAATATATAATCGTCTGTAAGCTCCGTATGATTTATTTTCATTTCAAAGTAGCTATCTTCAAGTTCGTCATCTCTCCACTTAAAACGAATACAAGAGCAGGGTCTAACCTTTATAATATCTGCTTCTCTAATTTCGTTCTTTCCCCAGCGGAAGGTTGCTATTTCATCATCAAACTGCACTTCATCGGCAAACCATTCACTTAGATATATAGGAGAACTGATAACCTCCCACAACATCTTTCCAGATGTTGTGTTCATAGTATATTCTATATCTATTTTTTTCTTATTCATAGTTATTAGCATATTTTACTGCCTAAAAGTATGAATTATACTTCAAAAACACAACAGTTTAACTTACTTGTCTAATTTTTTATTGAAGAAAAAAAACGCTTACAAGCTACAAAAAAGTGTCATAAACAGAAAAAACACGCGTCAGAGAGCTACAAGCCAGTTCAAAGAAGTATTGATATAATAAAAACAAAGACAAGATTTTTTCTTCTAAATAAATAGCACAGCATAGAAAAACCACTTATTCAATCCAACAAATAAGAGAATAACAATCAAAAACAGAAAATATATACAGTTTAGGACAAAAAAGATTGATTTTATTTTGCAGGTTAATAAAAAACCAATACATTTGCACCCGAATTGATAAGCAATTATCACTTGGCGGGATAGCTCAGCTGGTTAGAGCGCATGATTCATAATCATGAGGTCCGGGGTTCAAGTCCCCGTCCCGCTACACTGCTAATAGAGAGTAACCAAAAGTTACTCTCTATTTCTTTTTATATACTATTATTACCTATCACTCCTATCATCTGTATTGAGTAAACAAAACATCAGTCATTTACAAACTATATACAACTAGAAAGTCAGTTATATACAGTTTAGTAGTCAGCTATATATAAACTAAAAACCAACCGTATATGGTTTGCAAAGAGGCTATATCCCGTATACAACACCGAAAGCAACAAAACACATCACATGCAAGAATAAAAAAATCCCCAGACTAAACTATTAGTCTGAGGATTTATATATCAATAATCTATTATAAGACTGTTATTTAACCTTGTAAACAACTATATCGTAGAAAGCATCTTCAATAGATGTTTCGTTCACATGCACCAACTGAACTCTAAGTGTTAGATTACCGTCTTTCAATACTGCAGAAATCAAATTGAATGTTGGACGCTCAAAGTACACATCAAGCATACTCTTTTCGTGCCCTCCTGTTATAATTTCAACAGGATAATCTTTATTATTAGACTTATCCCAATAAATATTCTTGCTTATCCCATCTCTTTTCAAAGAAAGTTGTGTGTGTTTAATCCAAACTGCAGGAGCAGGAATTTTAGAAGTGACATCACCGTCAGGAGTAGATGAAGATACTTTCTTCTTCATATACTCTAACAAGTCATGACTTGAATATATCTGTAACTCTTGTTTCAAATCAGACAAAGGCTTAAACCCAGTTATTTCCTTAGTCAGATTAACTAGATTAACGTCACCATCTCGATAATTAAGATTAAAGTCAAAGTTTAATGAATTTGAGAAATCACTCTTATTCCTCATAGAGTTTACATTTCTTTCGGCTGCATACACACTTGTATCATAAGAAATCATATCGCCCATAAAAAGAGATAAGTTTTCGTATACTCCACGCATATATTTGCCTTTAGCAAAATCTTTGTTTACAACTACCTTGTGATGATAATATTTAGACCTATTAAAATCTAGTTTTACCACGTTGTTAGACTTAAATCCGTCGTAACTAAACTTCATTTCTAGAGTGCTATCAAACTGTCTGCCTTTTAGTTCTATTGACTCAACCTTTAGTTTCTCTATATCTTCTGGAGTAAGGTCATATTTCTCTGAACTGTAAGAAGTAGCATAAAACTCTACATAGTCTTTCAAGATATCGACAGTAAACTTTTCTGTACCTTTCTTTAGTATAAGGCTTTCAAAGTCTAAGTTCTTATATCTCTCTTCCTCGTTGTTATTCCATTTTACTTGCAAAGAAGATGCTACTCTATATCTTTCTGGTTTTTTCTTAAAACCTGTGCTTTCGAAAAGTTTATCAAACTCTTGTCCGCTGATTGTACCTTTTATCTTATAAGTTATTTTACCGTCAGTATCTGCCCTATTTATGCTTATCACTTCGGCAACTCTAACAGTCTTACCGTCTACAACCTTTTCATCTTTGAAGTTCTTTATCTTTTGTTCAGCGTAATATACTACTTTGTTCTTGTCGAACTCATAATATTTCTCAGCATCAGCAAGTGTAAATTCAACTACAACATTATTGTTTTCGTTTTCATTACCCTCGTTATTTCCTTGTTCATTACCATTATTTCCTTGCTCGTTTCCGTTGTTCCCCTGCTCGTTTCCGCTCTGTTCATCTTTTGTCTTAGCATTGTCTACTTTCTTTTCTTCTTGTTTCTTTACTTGAGGAACATCAATTTTGTCCTCTCCACAAGCGTAGAAAGAAAAAGCAACAACTAATAGTAAAAATAATTTCTTCATCTTTTGCATCTTTTCTATTTAACATCTTGGCGAATAAAAGACGTGTTTAAGTTTTCAATAAAACCACTATCTCCTAATTCTCCGAATGCAAAAGTAAAACAAGTTATTATTACATCAACAAAAATCAATATAATTATAAGTGTAAAAAGCATCTTTATTCACTTTTTAAGATTACAGACTTCCTTTTTGTTGCAATAACGCTTAAAACATTATCAATTTAACACTGAAAAACAGTATATAGAAAGACAATTTCCAAACAATATATAGTTTGACTATAATTTATATATAGTTTTCACACAAATAATATACAGTTTGCAAGTCAGCTATATACAGTTTACCAATCATACATTTTCAGTACAAAATCACTTTTCACTGAAAACACACCCTAAAAAGTTTGATATATAAGCCAATTAGCAATAAATTTGCGTCATAATGTGACTAAAGAGTGGCTCATCAGACTATAAAAGGCTATGTAAAAGATCTGAGCTCACTCGGTATTTGTAATAATGACTAAACTTTTTTGACTATGAAGAAATTCAGATGTACTGTATGTGGACACATACATGAAGGCGATTCTGCCCCTGAAAGATGCCCATTATGTAAGGTAGGTGCAGACAAATTTGTAGAAATCACAGAAACAGAAGGAGGAGCATTGTCTTTTGCAGACGAGCATGTATTAGGCGTTGCTAAGGGCTGTGACGATGAAATGATACAAGACCTACGTAATCACTTCATGGCAGAATGCACAGAAGTGGGAATGTATCTTGCTATGAGCCGTCAAGCAGATAGAGAAGGTTATCCAGAAGTATCTGAGGCTTTCAAAAGATATGCTTTTGAAGAAGCTGACCACGCATCACGCTTTGCAGAGTTATTAGGAGAATGTGTGTGGAACACAGAAACAAACCTAAAGAAACGTATGGAAGCTGAACAAGGAGCTTGTGAAGACAAGAAACGCATTGCAACAAGAGCCAAATCGCTAAACCTTGATGCTATACACGACACTGTTCACGAAATGTGTAAAGACGAAGCTCGTCACGGAAAGGGATTTGAAGGACTTTACAACAGATATTTCAAGAATAAGAAATAAGAAGTCTTATTCTCGCTTATTAAACAACATGGGCTACACAGTATGCTTGATATGATTGAAAGCAAAACTGTGTAGCCCTAATTCTTATATGTTACAACAGATAACTCTTTAACACTAATTCTTTACGGAAAAAGATTATACTATCTGTAAATAAAGTCGATTACATACAGTCAAAACACATCACATATACTACATATATAAAACTAAAAGAACTATGAACCTATATACATCTCTTTTTAGCACCATATATACCTCTTTTCCAAAGCATATATAATCTACTTACAAACTGTATATAGCTTGAAAGTCAGTTGTATATTG